>JBGYQR010000076.1:0-8657 GCA_041839075.1 Porphyromonas sp. | reverse complement strand
CATGTTCCTGGTCGTATGGTACCTCTTCTTGCAGTCGGGCGTCCATGCTACGATCGCTGGGGTCTGCGTGGCCTTTTGCATACCTATGACGACGAAGGTGCGGGTTGATCGCCTGCAGCTCCAGCTCAGAGAGATCTTTGAGCACCTGCCATTCAACCACAAGGAAAATCGTGGCGCCGTGGCTCTCTCGCACGACCAGCTACACGTTACCTCCTCATTGCGCAAGACGCTCGGGCGTACCATCAGCCCGGTGCAGACCATCGAGCATTTTTACTCTCCCATTGTGAGCTTTGTGATCCTGCCTTTGTTTGCCTTTTGCAACGCGGGTGTGAGCTTCGGGGAGATTGCGGCTGATGGACTAGTGGGGGTGCCCTTGGCGATATTCCTAGGCCTTTTCTTGGGCAAGACCATTGGTATCTCGCTCTTTACCTGGACGGCTATCAAGACGAAGCTATGCGCCTGGCCAGAGGGTATGACGCTCGGACGTCTGATACCGCTCTCTGTCTTTGGTGGCGTGGGCTTCACGGTGTCGCTCTTCATCGCGGGTCTGGCCTATGGCACGAATTATCCCGAGCTACTCAACCAGGCTAAGCTCGGTATCTTCGCCGGTACGATCGTCTCGGGCGTGGTCGGATATATCTGGCTGGGGCGTGTGATACGCTCTTCCAAAAAAGGTTAGGCCCAGGGATTATAAGCCCTCTTGATAAAGAAAAGCCTCGGGCTACGTCTCAGCGGAGATGTAGCCCGAGGCTTTTTGGTGGCTAGGTGGCGTTGCTCTAACCTCTTAGAGGCGGTAGCTGATATCCAGGCCGAAGGTACGGGGGGCAGCGAGCTGAGCAAAATCGCGCATGAAGCGGAAGTGGAAGACCTCGTGGCGACTATCGAAGAGGTTCTTGCCCCATAGAGAGAGGGTGAGGCGTCCAAGCCCTACGCCCATACGTCCACCTAGAGTGAGGTGTCCGCTCTGAGAGGTGCTGTTGGCCTCGGTCCAATAGGTCGTGCCTAGCCCCTGCACTTCGAGGTCAGCGAAGTAGTCGGTGACCACACCGCCTCGCGTTGTCTCGTGAGCACTGAGCATCACGCTATACGTATGGCGTGGGATGAAGGGGACGAAGCGCCCCTCTACATCGGCGACACCGCTCTGAAGCTCCTCCTGGCTACGCTTGCCAAAGGTGGCATGCGTATAACCATAGCTGGCATTGAGGCTGAGAGCTCGTGTGAGACTGAAGCGCGCTGAGAGCTCGGCACCGAGACTACGGGAGCTGCCTGCGTTGGAGATAACGCGCCCTGCGCCCGAGCTGACGAAGCTGGTGAGCTGGAGGTCATGCACGTCCATATAATAGGCTGCTGCCGAGAGGTGACGTAGGATGCCGACGTTAGATAGTCTTCCCCCGACCTCGTAGCTCCAAGCTGTCTCGGGTTTGTAGGCGAGCTGACCAGAGAGCTGGCTACCATCGTAGGGAGGTCCGAAGCCTGCCAGCGACATGAGGTCGGTGACCTGTGCGCGCTGGATAATATCGTTGAGGGTCTGCTCGTTGAAGCCTCCCGACTTGAAGCCCTTGGTGATGGTGGCGTACAGAGCCCAGTTGCCATGCTCGTACTGCACGGCTACCTTGGGTAGGAGCTGGAGGGTGTGGGTGGAGGCCTTGCCCATGAGGTGGCTGGGGCGCTCTACCCAGGTGCCAGCTGGTGTAGAGGGAAGCCGTACGGGTAGGGCTAGGCGGCTGTCGTAGCTCATCGACTGGTGGCTATAATCTAGGCGTAGACCCGCCGTAATCGATAGCCCAGGGGTGAGCACATCGCGTAGCGTGCTCTCGTGGTAGAGGGCCAAGCCCCACTCGGGTTTGTCGAAAACGTTGGGGCTCAGCACTTCTCTAGAGGTGTCGAGGGTGAGCATCCCAGCGGCTTGTGGACTGATACGCCCCAGTGCTCGAGCTAGATTGGCCTGGATGCCCTGGAGCCCCACGGGTTGGATGTAAACGCTGGCTAGAGGCTTGTTGGCGTCATAAAAACCGAAAGCACCGATGTTCCACTGGTAGCGGTCAGAGGCGTTGGTGTTGCGCAGGACGACCTCCTGGGTGATGGCCTCTTGGCGGTAGCTTTGAGTGGCGAAAAACATCTTCTGAGCCATTCCGTCCATATCCATCGACATCTGATCATCGAGGTACTGATAGCCTGTGGCCGAGGCTAGGGTTCCCAGACGCCAGCGCCAGCGTAGGTTGAGCCCGACTTGTATAGACTGGCGCTCGTAGCGACCAGCATCACCAGACTGGAGGGGTAAGACTTGTCCGTTTGGGTCAATAGGTTGGTAGGGGAATGCGCCCTGGGCGACATCATCGAAGTGTGCCGATAGGCTGGCCTCGAAGCGTTCTGATGGGCGATACTCGAGCTTGGCAAAAGCGCCTAGAGTGCGGAGGCTGTCTTGTCTGCTACCTGTGGTGATATTGCGGTGGTAGCCATCTCGGCGTCCTGCTCGTGCGCCTAGACTAATGCCCCAGTGCTTCGAGAGGCGGTGGTGCAGGATGGCTGAGGCCGAGTAGGTATCGTAGTCGCCTGCTCTGAGGCGTACCTCACCACGCTCGTTGTCAAAGGCCGAGAGGGTGTAGAGGTTGATGGCTCCAGCCATAGCATTGCGTCCATAGAGTGTACCCTGGGGGCCACGGAGTACCTCGATCTGCTTGATGCCGAGGAGGTCAAAGTTGAAAGCGAGCTTGCTGAGGTAGGGAATGCCATCGACATAAAAGCCGATGGTCTGCCCACTATTGCGCGAGCCCACGCCACGGAGGTAGACAGCGGTGCTACGCTTGGATCCGTAGTCGGGGATATATAGGCTAGGGATACGTCCCGTCAGAGTGGTGAGGTCTGTGGCATCGTAGCGACGCATCTGTACGGGACTGAGCACGCTACTGGAGACGGGCTGGCGCGAGGTCCAGGTCGTGCGTAGGGCACTCGATGCCGTTACTTCGATGGCATCGAGGGTATAGACGCTATCGGCAGGCAGTGGGGTCTCCTCAGCCATGAGGGCAGGGGAGGCTAGAGCCATGCTCCCAGCAATCCAGGGGAGTAGGTATTTGGTCATACTGCGATGTATTATGTTGTGGTGAGTATTGCTATCGACTAAGGCAAAGGTAGCCTCTAGGTACTCTATGCCATCCCTAGAGGAGGGTAGAGTAGGGAGTGGATATATGTGCGTGTTTACTTGTAATCTACTGATTTGTAGCTTGTTGTGTGTTTTTGTGTAAGGCGATGACTATTCGGCTACCTCCTCGCTCGTAAGGGCGAGGACGTCTCTCTTGCTCGAAGATAAGGGGGAAGGCCGTACCATCTACGGCTCTATTAGAGCCTTATCCCTAAGGTCTGAGAATCATACCATTGCCACACAAGCTCATACCCCTTTTACAAAAGGATGAGCCTGTGTGGCAATGGTATGATTGGGAGAGGAATCCTAGGCTAGAATCTCTGGAGTTTGAGGAAGAACGTAGTTCGCTCTAATCCTACGATAATGAGTCCAAGCCAAGGTAAGACGCCCAAACCAGCGAACCTGCCGAGGAAGAAGAATACAGCGAAGAGTAGTGTACTCGCACTCTTGGGTAGAGAAAGTCGTGGTTGCTCTTGGCTCGTTGCCTTTACAAGGCTGTTGATCGTCAGCATTAGAGGAATGTAGATGATAGCTCCGAGGGGTAGAGCCATCCAGCCCCATAGGCTTGTCGCTACACCTATCGGGTAGGCTAGGGCATTGAGGAGTAGATTTCGGTGATAGTTACTCCAGGCGCCATTTTGGTAGATGTAGAGGGAACCCGCGTATATGGCGATGATGAATATGACATAGTACCCCACTCCTAATGAGCAATCCATTTTTAGAGGAGTTCTTAAAAAATATCTACACCAAGTAGACAGAGAGCAAACTCTCCAGCTGCAATGGCGAGAGAGACTGGGCCTAGGGCCTTGGAGGCAACCTTCTTGAAAGCTTGTCTGGCAAATCTCTTGCCCGCAGGACTTTGGCAAACTCGTTCAAGCCCCTCCCAAGTAAGAGTCCCCATCTCGGATCTGAACGACTTTATTAGATCCAGCCCTAATGCTGCCATCGCGCAAGTCGCAACACTACTCCTAAGCTCTGATTCTTCTTTTTGTTTTACATAAAGCTCAGTCAAAGCTAATCCAAGAGGGATGATATCTTCAGGCTTGTATTCTTTCGTGATACCTGTGAGTTCGTCTTCTGAAAAGCCCAAGGCTGATAGCATCAGGAGGGTATGTCCATTGAGCTCTCCAATGAGTTTGTCGCAAGATTCTAAATCGTCATTCGTTGGGGAGGAAGAGCGCAAGGTAGAACTACGTAGGTTGGGTAAGGCGTTTTTGAGGCTTCCCAAAATATTGTTTGCAGCCTGCTCTGCCTTAGGTAGGTCTACTACTATTACTTCTTCCTGTGTAATGTTTGAGGACGTAATCTCTTCCTGCTTGTTGCACGCAAAGAGCAGGGCTCCTAAAGCGAGGAGACCAGCTAGTGATAATAACTTTGTTGTGGTCATCATAATTAGTTCTCTTTAAATGGTGTGATTGTATGAATGCGGTGTTGCAAATATATGGGTATTTATTTTTGTATCAAAATTGTTTGTGATTTTATTTGCTACATATCGGTTTGCGCTGTTCTTTTTTTAATGATGTGTGTTGTCTGTTTTTGTAGGATGTAATTCCCCCTTTAGTTGTACTGAATTGTTCGAATCTAAGGAGGCGTATTGTAATAGAAATGGAACGGGCTAGTTCTAAAAATAATGTATAAACACTTGTTTTATTGCTGGTGTTTGTTATCTTTGTCCAGTATAGTTAAGTCCAAAATTATAAATAAGTATGACATCAACAGAGTCTCCCAGTCGCCTGAGGCGAGCTTGGCGTATGTACGCCGAGGGCTTTAGAGGATTGAGCAGAACCTCGCGCCTGTTGTGGCTCATCGTCTTCATCAAGCTCTTTGTGATGTTTGCGGTGCTCAAGCCATTTTTCTTTCCCAACCACACCAAGCGACAAGCTGCCGAGCATGGCATCTCGGGCTCGGAGTGGGTACAGCAAGACCTTATAGACCGCGGTAAGGGCGTCGCCGACTAGCCCATTGGGGACTACGTGTACCTTATCCCTCATCACTTCATAAACGGAAATCCTATCATTACTAATTACTCAAATACTATTGAACTATGGAGTTGGAATCACTAATGGTCTGGTCTAGGGCGCAGTTTGCCCTTACGGCCATGTACCACTGGCTATTCGTTCCACTGACGCTCGGGCTGGGGATCATCATGTCTCTGGCAGAGACCCAGTACTACCGCACCGGAGAGGAGCTGTGGAAGAAGAGCGCCAAGTTTTGGCAAAAGCTCTTCGGTATCAACTTCGCCATCGGGGTTGCTACGGGTATCATCCTGGAGTTTCAGTTTGGCACGAACTGGTCCAATTATAGCACGTTCGTCGGGGACATCTTTGGCGCTCCTCTAGCCATCGAGGGGATGATCGCTTTCTTTATGGAATCGACATTCTTTGCCGTGATGTTTTTCGGCTGGGACAAGGTGAGCAAGCGCTTTCACCTAGCCTCTACTTGGCTGACGATCATCGGGGCGACGATCTCGGCGATATGGATCCTGGTGGCCAATGCCTGGATGCAAAATCCCGTCGGTATGATCTTCAACCCCGAGACGATGCGTAGCGAGATGAACGACTTTTGGGCAGTGGCCCTCTCGCCTACGGCCATGATCAAGTTTTGGCACACGGTGATCTCTAGCTGGACGCTCGGGGCGCTGTTTGCTGGAGGTGTCTTGGCCTTCTATGCCTTGAGGAAAAAGAACCGCGAGTTCGTCATCCGCAACTTCAAGATCGTAGCTCCCTTTGGCCTCATGGCAGCTCTCCTGACGGCTATGACTGGCGACCTCTCTGCTGTCGATGTGTACAAAAATCAGCCCATGAAGCTCGCCGCCATGGAAGCCCTCTACGATACGGGCGCTAGTACCCCAGAGGGGAAGACGGCTGATGGCAAGGGCGTAGCGCTGAGTGCCTTTGGTGTACTCAATCCCAGCAAGCAGGCTTGGGACGACCAGGAGGATCCGTTCCTCTTCAATATCGAGGTCCCCTATGCCCTCTCGGCTATGGCTACGCGCCAGCTAGACGGCTATGTACCTGGCATTGCCAACATCATGCGTGGGGACTATTATCTCCCCGACGGGTCTAAGGCTATCTCTGTCGAGGAGCGTATGGCTCAGGGGCGTATAGCTCAGCAGGCTCTGCGTGACTATCGCCAGGCACGCAAGGCCTACAAGGCCTCTGGTCTCGAGCAAGATAGCCTCTTGGCCGAGGGGCACAAGGCCAAGCTATACGAGCACTTTGAGCACTTTGGCTATGGATTCTTTGACAAGGCTGAGGAGGTTGTACCCAATGTGCCACTGACCTACTACTCGTTTCGTATCATGGTGAGCCTCGGGGGGACATTCATTCTCCTGTTCCTCCTGCTCTCGTGGTTTGCTTTCCGTGGCAAGAAGGCTATCGCCGACTACCGCTGGCTGATGATGGCGGCCCTAGCTCTAGCGCCTACGGCGTGGCTTGCTAGTCAGGCCGGCTGGGTCGTGGCCGAGGTGGGTCGTCAGCCCTGGACGATCCAAAATCTACTGCCCGTGCGCGCGGCTGTCTCTCAGCTAGAGACCTCGTCGGTAGTCCTTACCTTCACGCTCTTTGCTGTCCTGTTTACCATCATGCTGATAGCCGAGCTCAACATCATGCGCAAGGCCATCAAGGGCGGCCCCGATGCGCACTAGCCTCTGCGTGATGGGTTACAACAATTAGATTATTCAAGCACATCATATAACGCTATGAGCTACGAATTTTTTCAAGACTATTGGTGGTTTCTCATCTCTTTGCTGGGAGCCCTGCTGGTCTTCCTCCTCTTTGTCCAGGGGGGGCAGTCGCTGATCTTTAGCCTCGGTAAGGACAAGATAGATCGCCGTCTTATGGTCAATTCGACCGGGCGCAAGTGGGAGTTTACCTTCACGACCTTGGTGGTTTTTGGAGGTGCTTTCTTTGCCTCGTTTCCAATGTTTTACGCGACGAGCTTTGGTGGCGCCTACTGGGTGTGGATGCTCATCCTCGTTTGCTTCGTCATACAGGCGGTATCCTACGAGTATCAGCACAAGCACGGCAACGTATGGGGGAGCAAAACCTACCAATGGTGCCTTTTTATCAATGGCCTTTTGGCGCCCATCCTCTTGGGTACGGCTGTGTCTACATTTTTCACCGGGGCACGCTTCCATATCGATCGCGATGCTATCATCGCCCTGGATGGTGCCAGCAGGGTAATGTCTACCTGGGTCGAGTACCACGGCTACCAGCTGCATGGGCTAGAGGCTGTCCTCAATCCCTGGAATGTTATCTTCGGTCTAGCGGTCTTTTTCCTCAGCCGCACGACGGCGCTCTTGTACTTCATCAACAACATTGATGACCAGGAGCTTGGGGCTAAGGCCAAGAAGCGTTTGGCTTGGAATGCGGCGGCTTTCCTACTGCTCTTCTTGCCCTATCTCTCGTTCCTCTTGACCAAGGAGGGCTTTGCTGTCTCTGCCGAGACGGGCGAGGTATATATGCAGGCCTACAAGTACGCCATCAACCTCTGGGAGATGCCTCTCGTGCTCTTGACGATGCTCGTGGGCGTTGTGCTGGTGCTCGCTGGTATCTTGCTCACGCTCCTCAAGGACAACTTCCGTAAGGGCATCTGGCTCGAGGGCGTTGGCGTAGTGCTTACGGCTCTGAGCCTCTTCCTGATAGCTGGGTGGAACAACACGGCCTACTATCCCTCGACGGAGTATCTCCAGCACTCCCTGACGATCCGCAATAGCTCCTCTAGCCCCTTTACCCTAGAGGTGATGAGCTACGTCTCTATCTTCGTTCCCTTTGTGCTGGGATATATGTGGTATGCCTGGAGGGCGCTTGACCTTTTCAAGATCAGCAAGAAGTCTCTCTCGGATCCCAACGCCCACAACTACTAGCCTCCATACAGAGCCTACAAAAGACCCCGAGGGCAAGTGAGCATATGGCTCGCTTGCCCTCGGGGCTTTTTCTTCCTTGGCCTGGGTGAAGCCGTGGAGAGAGCTGGCTAATGGCTAGCGCTCTAGCTCCTTGAGGTTCTCTAGGCGCTTGCGCTGCATAAACTCATAGATGCCCTCGAGGTGCTCCGTGACGCGTCCGCCGCCAAACTCATAGACCTTGGACACCAGCCCATCTAGGAAGTCGCGGTCGTGGGAGACGACGATGAGCGTTCCGTCGAAGCGCTGGAGAGCCATCTTGAGTACCTCCTTGGTCTTCATATCCAGGTGGTTGGTGGGCTCGTCGAGGATCAAGAGGTTGTAGGGCTCGAGCAGTAGGCGCAGCAGAGCCAGGCGCATACGTTCGCCCCCACTGAGGACCTTGACCTTCTTGTTGGAGGCTTCGCCCCCAAACATAAAGGCCCCGAGGAGGTCTTTCATCTTGGTGCGTATCTCGCCCTCGGCCACGCGGTCTATGGTCTCGAAGACGGTGAGGTTCTCGTCGAGCCCTGCTGCCTCGTCTTGGGCGAAGTAGCCTATCTGTACGTTGTGCCCGATCTGCAGGTCGCCCTCGTGCTCCAGCTCGCGCATGATACACTTGACCAGGGTCGATTT
>JBGYQR010000075.1:0-3838 GCA_041839075.1 Porphyromonas sp. | reverse complement strand
TACAGGGCGTCGCCCCGATGGCTACCACCTGCTCTCGTCCGTTTTCTTACCTATCGGATTGAAGGATATTCTTGAGGTCGTGCCGGCCTCGGGCGAGAGAGACAATCTGGTCGTCTATGGGGCGATAGAGACGGGGCGGGTAGAGGACAATCTCGTGCTCCGAGCCGTGCGGGCCCTGCGTCAGCATTGCGACATACCTCCCCTGGATCTCTACCTCTATAAGCGTATCCCCTCGGGAGCTGGTATGGGCGGAGGCTCTAGCGATGCGACCTTTGCCTTGCGCGCCATCAGAGAGCTACTCGGATTGTCGCTGAGCGATGATCAGCTGCGCCAGATCGCTACAACGCTCGGGGCAGACTGCCCGTTTTTTGTCTCCAATAGCCCAGCCCTCACCTCGGGTATTGGCGACGTCTTTGCCCCTGCTCCTGCTCTGAAACTCTCCGGGCTGGAGATCGTGGTCGTCAAACCACCCCTGCATATCTCTACGGCAGAGGCCTTTGGTGGCCTGGGGCGGATAGGCGGGCACACCGAGGGGCTAGAGACGTTGCTGGCACGCCCGATAGAGACGTGGCGCGATGGGGTGGTTAATGATTTTGAGGCGAGCCTTTTCCCTCGCTACGCAGAGCTCCCTGCCCTCAAGCAATGGCTCTATGACCAGGGGGCGCTGTACGCCTCCATGACGGGATCGGGTGCAGCTCTGTATGGTTTCTTTGCCCCTGGGCTTGACGCTGGCGCTATGAGGAGCGCCCTCTCGGAGGGTGTGTTCTTTTGGCATGGTCGGATGTAGCGCATCCGCTCGCTAGCTGGGGGAGGTTCTTTTAGTGCTCCTTCTAGGATAAAGCTCTCGCCCCTGCTGCTCTAGTTGTCCTAGAGTGGCAGGGGCGAGAGCTTTTGAGGCGGGGGCGGGGCGACGTGGTGTGTTGCCTAGCGCACCTTGGCGCCCGAGATGTTGGCAGAGGCGACACCGACCTGCTGGTCAGCTCCGTGTAGTGGGGCGTATTTGCCGTCGGGTATATCGCCAAACATGAATAGATTGGTCTTGCGCGCCCCCACAATCTTGCTGGTGGCAGCCGTAGAGATGGCGTTGGCGATAAGGTCCACAAGGAGGCCATTGCCTATCGATGCTCGTGTGTCTACCGAGATGTCGGCCGAGCGAGCGAAGAGCGTTTCGTCGGTGATGGCCGATCGGAGGATGTAGTCCACGGCAACGCGGATGTAGCCTCCTATGACATTCTTTTCCCAGCGCTTGATGCGGGTGAATAGTACGGCGTCGGCATTGAAGACGGAGCGGAAGGGGCGTAGCGAAGCCTCTAGGAATGGTTCGGCGTCGCCTGCGCTCTCGCTACGCAGTAGCTCGATAGCCAGGTAGGGGGAGAATACGTAGTATCCCCTCTCGGCCAGAGGCATCGTGATCGAGGAGTAGAGATATTCGCTAGCCTCGACGTGATTGGTCTCATTGATGGGTGGCATGACGAGTATCGACGTAGGCCTAGCGCTGTACATCTCGGGGTATTGAGCGCCACGCGTAGAGTGGGAAGAGGCTCCGCAGGCACTGAGGCCTAGAGCCAGTAGTAGCACCCCTAGGCTTTGGGCGAGGCGTTGGTATAGGGTTTGGCTCATGGCTACTTGAACTGCTTGATGATACGACTGATGAATACACTGCTCTCGGGGTACAGGGCAATCTCCTGCTCCATCAATGCAATGCCCTCTTGGGTCTTGCCCTGTTTGATCAGCAGATAGCCGTACTCGGCATAGACGCCAGGAGGTACGACGCCTCGGGTGCCGTCTTGCTTTTGGATCATCTTCTGATAGGTCTTGGTGAGCTTCTCGAGGCTCTCGGGAGACTGGCTCTTGGAGTAATCGTAGGCAATGTCGTCGTAGCCGTACCAGCTGTATAGCGACTTGGCGCTGGAGCCACAGCTCGACAAAGATATCCCTAGGGCTAGAGCCGAGACTAGGGCAAGGGGGATGATTCGTTTCATTGGGTATAGATGATTGCGAGAGATGATCTAGGGGATGTTAATCGTCTTGGTGCTGCGGCTGGAGACGAATATCTCCTTGTCAAAAAGCAGTTGCCCCGAGCGGTCTACGACGGCTACGCGGTGCTTGCCAGGAGTGATGACTAGCCGTTCGCCTCGGCGTACGGCCTTGTTGCCCGCGCGCTTGGCCTTGACCTCTTGTGCTGGCAGGTCGTCGATGTGCACAAGGACGCGCTTGCCGCTGAAGGTGGGGCCTGAGGCGATGAGTATATAGGCCTCGTCGTTGAGACCTCCTGATGAGGAGGCTACGGAGCCACAGCTTAGTAGTGCTAGCATCGCGAGGGTAAGGGCGAGGGTGCGCCCGAGGTATTGGGAGAGCTTGTTCATAATACCTGTTGTCTAGGTGAAATGTGAAAAGGGGCTATGGGAACTAATACTGCACGTAGTACTGGTCTAGCTTGCTGGTGTCGAAAGTCCCCGAGATGAGCGAGACAAAGGCAATCTCTGTCTCCAGGGTGTCGCCTGCAAGCATCTCGATGCGTATGCTAGCGACCGCCTTGCCGGGTAGCTCGATGGTTGCACCCGTCTGCGGGTTCTTGACCTTCTTGCCTCGGCTCATGACCGTCAGGGTATCGCCTACGCGCAGGCCCTGTGAGCTACCGCCAGCGATGATGGTACCGTCTTCGTCTGCATTGATGAGGTAGGTGCGCCAGGGCTTGTCGGTGCACTTGTTGATGATGTTCTCTACCAGCTGATCTATGGCGCCCGAGATGGCTTTGTCGCTCAGAGTGGCGTCGTACTCGGCCTTGCCGCCCAGTCCTAGGGTAGTCTTGGTGGATGTCTCGGCAGAGCCTTTGCCCTCTTCGGAGTAGATGACCTGGCCTGTGCTGACATCGACGATACGGATGCTAACGCCAGCCTCCACGGTTTGGGTTTTCTTGGAGGTGAATAATCCTTCGCTTCCCGTCGTCTTGCGTCCAAACTCAGTAATCGACCCCAGGATGATATAGTCTGCTCCAATACGACTGGAGGGCGCATCGCCTTTGATTAATTCTTTTTCGATGGCCTCTATATCGCCACGCTCGAGTAGGATGAATTTGTCCGAGGCGCTCAGCTTGGTCGAGAGAATGTCGTATGCCTGCTTGGCCATAGGGTCGTTGTCGCGGTCGTAAAAAATCCCTTTGCCGTACTGCGTCTCGTTGCTGAAGCGTCCGATGGCTACTTTCCACTTGAGGCTACGCGCTGTGGGGGCGTTGGTGTTGATGGCCACCTGTTCGTCTGCGATGGTACGTGTAGGGGTGTTTTGAGCGTGTAGGGCTCCCAGGCATACGAGCGAGCTGGCCAGGGCTAGCGCGATGCGTTGTTTGTGCTTGCGTATCATACTGTTTGTGTAAAGAAATGCAGTTCTCTCGAGCAAAGGTAAAAAATATCCTATACCAATACCCTTCCCCTATCCACAGCGCCCTGATCTCATCGATCCCAGATGTCCCGCTCCTGCCCCCGCCTCTCTCTCCTCTCTCCTCCTCTTGCCCCCCATCTCACATTACATGCCCTGGCAGGGGTGTTTGAGTGGAGATGGGAGGTTTTGTATTTTAATGAGTTGTTGTCCAGTGATATAATAAGGGTTTTGTGGAGCTGGAACTTCTACGGCTTTTGGCCATATCAATTTAACCCCGTTACTCTGCATCAGCTAATCTATATTTGAATAATACGAGCAATGAAATAATTTTCTCAGATTTTGTAGGTGCAATGCAGCTCTCCTGGAATAGGAGGATGTCTCTCCTTGTCGCAAAGCCAGGAGCACGAAGCATAGATAACAACAATGATGAAAATAACCTACAACGTAACAAGGCAATGAT
>JBGYQR010000074.1:0-3810 GCA_041839075.1 Porphyromonas sp. | reverse complement strand
CCCCGCTCACCGGGGAGGTAACATGGCCGTGTGCCCATACCCATTTGTCCATATCCACGTTATGAATACTAAGCGAACGATCTCCCTCGCCCTACTCATCCTCACCACTATGTTTTGCCTATTCAACCCCCTATCAGCACAAACGCCCGAGAGCGAAGAGACCCTGCGAAAGGCCATCACCGCTGGTGCCCTCCTGGTCGATGTGCGTAGCCCCGAGGAGTTCACCTCCGGAAGTGCCCAGGGCGCCATCAATATCCCCCTCGACCAGCTCCCTCAGCACCTAGAGACCCTCCGCCAGCGAGAGGGTACCATCGTCGTCTTTTGCCGAAGCGGAGGCAGAGCTTCTCGGGCGCAAAAGCTCCTCCAAGAGGCTGGCCTCAGGCAGGTTATCAGTGGCACTACATGGCAACGCGTCCAGAGCATCATCGAGAGCCTCCCCCAGACGAAGGAGCCCCAGGGTAACTGCTCTCAGCAGTAGAAGTTCGCCCACAGCTCCACCTCACCCGCCTAGCTAGCAAGGCATGGACCGGGCAAGCGCCCCTCCCATTACCCAAGACTTCTTTTCCTCTCTCCTCCCCCCTCTGCTAGGGCTTAGCTCTAGAGGAGGGGGGAGTTGTACCTCCCCCTCTACCTGGGCACAAATATACCCTGCGCCCCGTTGCCCCTGGTGCGTTTAGGGCACTTACGCCCGACTATCGCCCACCCATTTGCTTAGAGCCAGTATAGCCCGCAGGCAAGCTCCGCCCTAGGGCTCTAGGTTAGAGCCCTTGAGGGCTCCGCCTTAGAGCGCTCTCGGGCTCTAACCTAGAGCCCCCTAGAGGTCGTCGTGGGTGTCGATGAGGATGGTAACGGGGCCATCATTGACGAGGGCCACCTGCATATCCGCCCCGAAGCGCCCGTACTGCACCCGCTCGGGCGAGAGGAGGCTGGAGAGCTCCCTACCCAGCGCCTGGTAGAGGGGAATGGCATGCTCGGGGCGCGAAGCCCGTATATAGCTCGGGCGGTTGCCCTTGCGCGTGGAGGCCATCAGTGTAAACTGGCTCACCAGCAAGATCGCTCCGCCCGTATCGACCAGGCTTCTATTCATCACCCCCTGCTCATCGTCAAAGATGCGCATGGCTGCTATCTTACGCGCCAGGTACTGTGCATCCTGCGCGGTGTCTCGATCCTCGATGCCCAGGAGCACCAATAGCCCCTCGGTGATGCTGGCGATACGATCGCCATCGACCGAGACGCTCGCCTCTCGAACGCGTTGTATGACTACTCTCATTGTCTATCCTTGATTGGTTTGTCTCATCGGCTAGCCCCACCCAGAGCCCGCCATCTTGTTGGCTCCAACTACTTCCAAAGCGTATAGCTTTGCCACCCATCGGGAAATCCCATATCTTTGAATTTCACTAGCTTAGGTCGATCCTCCAATAGCTGTAACAACTTCGTCCTGAATGAAGAATCAGGGCTAATGATTTGTAACACATAGAGGATAACCGAGATATAGGCAAATAGTTTGTTGTTTCTGATGGCTCCCGCCTCCTCTTGGGATAAAAACGGAACGTCCGTTTGATATGGGAAGGATAGGGATATGGTGAACCTACGATTCCAAATCCTACTGTGGTGAGCACAATGATTTCTCAGCGAAGATAGGGCATGTATCCAATTTTTGAGGATTCCAACCTTATGCAATCCCAGCCCCCTGGTAATAGCCTTGCTGGATTTGTTCGTATTGGCTAGCGCGTAAAATAGCTTACTTAGCATCCCCATCGAAACCACCTCCAAAGTCATCCAGGCAGGAGGAAACTCTGGCTCTCCGTACTTTTTGAAGTAGTGTACGATGAACTCTTCATTGCTCCGAGCTACCTCTTTCATAAGATCCCCGAGCACCTTCTTGCCATCAATCGTTTCGTTGCGAGTCAAGGCAACGAACTTGTCGTGCTTGTCATAGAGCCTATGATTGAGAAACCAATGCCCCGTGCCCTCATCCACAGAATACTCGAGAGCTATACGAGTACGCAAAGCTACCTCAATCTTTTCGATGGCGTTGAACAGAAGAGACCGCAATCGCCTGTCGAAGCAATACAGGTCTATAATATCCTGGAAAGATATATCCCTCCGCAAAAACTCATGGTCGGAGCCCTCCGAGTTGTCTTGAAATGGATAGGTATAAGCTCTCAGTCTGTAATAACTGATGTTGTGGAGATACTGAGAAGCGGTCACTTCGTCCTCCACGATTAGATGCCGGCCTCTGAGCTTGCTGATTTGCTCGGCCGTATCAATAGGCCTTTTGTCGTATTTCATCACGTATTAAAACTCGAAGACCCCCCGGGTGCGCTGATCTAACGAGAAGCGTGGGAGGTCATATCAAGTGCAAAGTTAATAGATAACAATCAATTTAGCAAAATCCTACTCAGCCATCCTGCGCGGTGTCACGATCCTCGATGCCCAGGAGCACCAATAGCCCCTCGGTGATGCTGGCGATACGATCGCCATCGACCGAGACGCTCGCCTCTCGGACGCGTTGTATGACTACTCTCATTGTCTATCCTTGATTGGTTTGTCTCAGTGGCTAGCCCCACCCAGAGCCCGCCACCCCAAAAATAATCAACAGCCCTTTATCCCCTATTATTTATTGATTAGAGATTAAGAATATATATAAGACTTATCTAAACCAATAGATATAGAGCCCTGTGCATGGCGTGCATAGCTGACGAGCAAGGGTAGGGGGCGGAGGTTATGAGTGGGTTATCCCAGGTTTATACCCCAGTTTGTCTACAACCTCAGGGTGGGGTAAGTGCCTGTATAGCCATAGAGATAGACCTCTCGGTAGTGAGGGCTATGCACGCCCAGGGGGCTAAATGACGCTGTAGATAAGGGGTGCTGTCGATAGCTCGTGTGGGGTGGGGGAGGATTATCTACAAGGCTGCGGAGGGGTGCTGGGGGGCTTGAGAGGGGTGTGTTAGTTATTCTCAGGGCTATACCCCGGTGGTGGATAGTTATCATCAGCTTATAGACCATCGGTTAGAGGGGCGAGCGGGCTGGGGCGGTATATAGATTAGACGAATGCCCAGCCACTGATGGCGCTATAAAGCCAGGTGGCAACAAGGGGTAGATGTATGCAACATCTCCGCCTCATTGCCACCTGGCTTCGCCCTTGGGCTAGGCTCGGGCTAACCTTGGGCCCGAGCTATCTCTAGACTAAAACGAGTAGGACACGCCGAGCCCGAAGACCTGGCGCAATTGGATCTTGGGGCCTCCCACGATGCCGTCCTTGACGCTCTTGATATCGTCGTCGTAGACGAGGTTGGTCGTCAGCGTGGCCGACATATACTTGTTGAGCTTGCAGGCGAGCATCACGTCCCAGTTCACGTCTACGTTGCCAAAGTTGTTGTTGTAGGCTGAGAATAGGCTTAGCTTGGTGATGAGGCTGATGTTGCTGGAGATATTGGTTGTGTAGCCAGCCACGAGCGAAGCGCCCACCTCGGCCAGGATGCGCTTGCCGGGCGTTACGCCAAAGGCACCTGCGTCGCTTAGAGCCTTGTCGGTAACGAAGGTGATCTTACCTGCGATGGGGGAGACGAGGAGCGAAAACTTGTCGTTGGGCTTGTAGTCGGCACCGAGCGAGAGCGTCAGATAGCCAGGGGCCATAAACTTGGATATGGGCGCTGCTCCCGAGAGCTTGTCGCTCGCCGAGGCATAGCCAGGGGCAAACTGGGTGAGGAAGTCGCCCAGGAAGGCTACCCTCCAGTGTTTGCTGAGGGTATAGCCTACCTTGGAGCTGAGGTTGAGCTTGTCGAGGCTCTTTTGCCAGCGGTTGGT
>JBGYQR010000073.1:0-2981 GCA_041839075.1 Porphyromonas sp. | reverse complement strand
TTATACGCGATACGCTTTATGAGTGTAGTTTGCGAAGTTTTCTTATCAGTCAATGATTGCCTAAGCCAAATTTAGGTGGTTATCACGCTGGGGTTCCACCTCTTCCCATTCCGAACAGAGAAGTTAAGCCCAGTTGTGCCGATGGTACTGCGTGTAGTGGGAGAGTAGGTAGCCGCCGTTTTTTAGATAGAGAGCCGAGTATTGCGCCAGCGATGCTCGGCTCTCGACGTTTTTGGTATATGCCTCTCAGCTCCTCCGCCCCTTCCCTCTCTTCGCCTTTCTCTTCTCCCCCCCCCGCGGGGAGAGGGGGCGTGCTCGGAGGGGGGACGTGCTAACTGAGGGGGTGAGGCGGGAGGAGATGTAGTGGGGAGAGGAGAAAAGGGAGAGGAGCGAGCTGGGCTAGATTTCTGCTTCGTCTTATTGCCGCTATCTACTCTCGAGGTCTCGTGGGGGAGGCTGGCAGGCTACCTTTGAGTCGTCTTGCTTGGAGAGGGCTTGGGGGAGTAGGGGAGGAGTTATCGTACGCCCTGCTTGCTCGTGTGGGGCTGATAGTGCTATGAGCCCTAGAGGCAAGAAAGTCAATCCCCCGACTATCCTCACACTGAGGATGGTCGGGGGATTGACTTGTTAGTAGCTGGGAGGGGCTAGAAGCGGAAGTCTCTTGAGCCCTCTTTGATCTTCTTGATATTCTCCAGGGTACGTTCGCGAACCCTAGCGCTGGGGATATAGCGGAGCTCACGCTCCATGAGTGCCTGGGCATAGCCTCGGGTCTCTTCGCCAGCGTAGTCCTCGAGGTATTCGTGCAGGGTCATCAGGGCATTGGCCGCACAGATGTTTGCGATTTGCCCACTCTTGGCTAGTGCCATGAAGCGGTCTCCCGTACGTCCCTCTCGATAGCATGCCGTGCAGAAGCTCGGGATATAGCCTAGCTTCATGAGCCAGGCTACGATCTCGTCGAGTGTGCGGGTGTCGCTCAGCTCAAACTGTGCCGAGCTATGCTCCGACTCCTCCTCGGGTTGCGAATAGCCCCCTACGCTGGTGCGTGAGCCTCCGCTAATCTGCGAGACGCCTAGAGCTAGGACGCGCTCTCGGCTAGCTTGGCTCTCGCGGGTCGAGACAATCATCCCAGCATAGGGCAATGCAATGCGTAGTACGGCTACGATGTGGGCGAAAGTGTCGTCGTCAATGGCGTTGGTGAATTGCGACTTGTCCACTCCATCAGCTGGGCAGATGCGTGGTACACTGACCGTATGAGGGCCTACGCCATAGACGGCCTCTAGGTGCTCGGCGTGCATGAGCATGCCCACGAAGTCGTACTTGTAGGTATTGAGGCCGAAGAGTACGCCGAGTCCCACGTCGTCTATACCCCCCTGCATGGCTCTGTCCATCGCCTCGGTGTGGTAGGTGTAGTCGCTCTTGGGTCCCGTGGGGTGCAGTGCCTCGTAGGTGGGGCGGTGGTAGGTCTCCTGGAAGAGGATGTAGGTACCGATACCCGCCTCGTGGAGCTTGCGGTAGTTCTCCACCGTGGTAGCCGCGATATTGACGTTTACCCTGCGGATGGCACCATTCTTATGCTTGATGCTGTATATGGTTTTGATGGACTCGAGTAGGTAGTCCATGTCGTTCATCTTAGGATGCTCGCCTAGCTCTAGGGCTAGGCGTTTGTGTCCCATGTCTTGCAGGGCGATGACCTCCTGGGTAATCTGCTCTTGGCTGAGCTTCTTGCGGGGGATGACCTTGTTTTTGACGTGGTAGGGGCAATAGACACAGCCGTTGATGCAGTAGTTGGATAGGTACAGCGGGGCAAACATCACGATACGATTGCCGTATATGCGGTGCTTGATGTCTCGGGCTATTTGATAGATGCGCTCGGTGTGTCGCGCGTCTCGGCACTCGAGTAGTACCGCAGCCTCTCGATGCGAGAGCCCTTTGCCTAGTGCTGCTTTGGTGAGTATCTCCTCTACGCTCGTCTCGTCTAGTGCCAGGCGAGCGGCTTCGTCTAGTGTGGATAGGATCTCCTGGTCAGCGATGAACTCGCTGGCGTGGGGAGATGCAACATTGTAATTTGTCATTTGCGTTGTGTTGTAGTGTCCTCGGGGGCAGTGGGGTTATCCCGTATAGTCGCCTCGAGAGAAGGAGAGATGGTAGCCTATTTGGCTGAGCTGAGCCTCTAGTAGAGCCAGCCCTTCGGCAGCCTCTGCTCCTAGAGCCGCCTTGTCGTTGTAGAGCTGGTACTTACTGCGATGCCCTTGGGGGGAGAGGTTGGGCATGACGACGTTGGCACCGGCCAAGATGCCTCGTACGCGTCCCTCTGGGTGTAGGGTGGCTAGAGCTGTGGTGGAGGGGATGAGCGCCTTGGGGTGCATCAGCCTCAGGATAGCCAGTAGGCGTATGGTCAGCTCCAGGGAGCCAGCAGGAGCGTCCTTGAGCGGGGTCTGCCTATGAGGGAGGAAAGGGCCAAGGCCTATCATCTGGGGCTGGAGCTCCTCAATGAAGCGTATGTCGGCGATGAGGTGCTGTGTCGTCTGCCCTGGGCTACCGACCATCATACCTGTACCGGTTTGGAAGCCTATGCGCTTGAGCGTCCTCAGGCACTCTTGGCGCTCTGTGGCAGACATGCTCTGAGGGTGCAGCGTGCTATAATGCTCAGGGTCGAAGGTTTCGTGTCGCAGCAGGTAGCGATTGCCCCCTGCTTGGTAGAAGCGCCGGTAGGCCTCCTCGGACCATTCGCCAAGCGAGAGGGTGATGGCACAGTCGGGATGAGCCGTGTGCATCTGCTCCACCAGGGTGGCGATACGCTCCTCTGTCCAGTAGGGATCCTCTCCACCTTGCAGTACGAAGGTGCGGAACCCCAGCTCATACCCCCGCTGACAACAGGCCAGTATCTGCTCTGTGGTTAGGCGGTAGCGCTCGACCTCTTTGTTGCTACGACGGATACCACAGTAGTAGCAGTCGTTGCGGCAGATATTGGTGAGCTCGAT
>JBGYQR010000072.1:0-12178 GCA_041839075.1 Porphyromonas sp. | reverse complement strand
CACCAGCACAAACTCTGGACGAAAGAGATCTTGATGCGTGAGCGTTTTGACATAGTCGTAACAACTCATGTGCTGGAGACTTCATTCCTCCCCAGTATCGCGGATGGTAGCAGGAAGGTCTTAGAGCTACACAACTCGGTAGAGGCTTATCAAAGGGAAAAACAGCCCAAGAAATGGAGTCTACATCAACTCCTAGTCAAGTGCTATGAGTGGAGGGATCGGTATAACCTCGGCCGATTTGATGCGGTAGGTTGTCTGACGCAAGAAGATTATGCTTTGCGAGGGATGCCAAAGAATATGGTAGTTATTCCTAATCCATTGCCCTTCGAGCATATTGCCTCACACGATCTCCGCAGGGAGAAGGTTATACTGGCTATGGGGCGTATGGCGAAGCAAAAGAATTTTCTGGAATTGCTGGATATTTGGCAGATGATACGCCATCGATTCCCAGACTGGACGCTACGACTTGTTGGACATGGTGACGAGCAAGATGCGATTTTCAGTAAGATTAAGCAGTTGAATATGGAAGCTCAGGTAGAGGTGTATCCATTTTCTACCGATGTGATTTCCCATTATCAGTCTGCAAGTATTTATGTAATGACGTCGCTTTTTGAGGGTATGCCGATGACTCTCTTGGAAGCTCAAGCCTATGGTCTACCTGTCGTTTCGTATGCTTGTCCGTGTGGTCCACGAGATATCATAACTGATGGTGAAGATGGTTTTCTTATCCCTCAGGGAGATAGGAGGCTATTTGCCGAACGTCTGGTTCAGTTGATGTCTGACGAGGGCCTGCGCCAACGTATGGGGGCACAAGCGTACGAAAGCTCTCAGCGGTTTACGCAAGAGAATGTTATGAAACAATGGTTGGATCTGTTTACAAAGCTAACCTATGCAAGAGAGAACTGAGAAGAGGCTTGTTTCGATTATCATTCCCGTATACAATACAGAGGCATACCTAGAGCGTTGCCTAGAGTCTGTCATAGCCCAAACTTATACGGATTGGGAGGGAATCCTCGTTAATGATGGCTCCAAAGATGATAGTCTCGCCCTGTGCAAGGGCTATGCAGAGCGAGATAGCCGATTTCGTATCATTGACCAAACAAACCAAGGGCTGTCGATGGCACGTAATGCAGGCGTTGCGATAAGTCGGGGGGAGTATATTGCCTTCTTGGACAGTGACGATCGACTTGAGCCAGAGACGATCCAGGTAGTCGTAGAGGCATTCGAGTCTAGTGAGGATTGTGACTTGGTGCAGATACCTGTCTTAATGGATGCAGGGCATGTAACGGAGCGGTATATTTGTTCAGGGGAGGGGTGGCTGGTCGGCCGAGACGCTTTGATAGAGGCCTTTGCTGTAACGAGACAGCTGACCTGGCGGGTGTGCGACAAGGTCTTTCGTCGCTCTCTGATCGAGGGGATGAGCTTTATTCCCAAGATTGCCTATGAGGATAATCCGTATATGTGCCAGGTCTGCCTCAGTGCTAGATCTGCGGTCATGCTGCCCCGAGGGCGCTATGATTACTATTGGAACTCAGCGTCTATCACACGCGCCCCCTCGCCACAGAGCTATGTAGATATGATATATGTCCATGGTCTTATCTATGACATGCTGGAGGAGGCCTCGGCTAGTCGTGCTTCACTTACCAACGTCCTATATATCATTACTTCAGATGTGTATACTGCATTAAGATGGAAGGGGACGTCAAGTCCTCGGGTTATAGAAATAGGATCTAAGTACCTTAAGAAGTCTGGTTGGAGCTTCCTGCTAGAGTCTTCCGTCCCACTAAGGCGTCGGATTAAAATGTTGGGAGTTAGGTTGTATGTGGGATTTAGTCTTGTCTAGTACGGCGAGGAGCTACCAGCTCGGGAGCATAAGTAGGCGTGAAGCATATAATACTAGAGTAAAACGATGATACCCAAACAACGCTACCTGCATATAGATGTTCTAAAGGGCATTGCCATCCTCCTCGTTATCCTGGGGCATGTATTTCTCTCTTGGGATCATTATAATAGCTCCGTTCTCTATGCTGTTATAACGAGTATCCATATGCCTCTTTTTATTATGCTGGCAGGGATATTCATGGGGAAGGACTTGAATTTGACGAGGCCTGGGTTTGTATCCTTTTGGAAGAGCAAGGTCATCCGGCTGCTACTGCCTTTGCTGTTTGCTCCGATATTATTTGATTGGATACGCTACGGGATTTCTAGCCAGGTGCCTCTGACGGCAATCTTCATGGAGTACTGGTTTACCTCGGCTCTCTTTGGCCTCATTATGCTCCTATATATCTTCAAGGCCATCGTGGAGCCCCGTCGTTATCCTCCTTTGGGCTTAGCAGGCCTGGCGATTGCTTGGGTAGTTGTCGTTCTCCTGGCCATCCCCATTGCTCGAGATTATATCGCCATCAATCTAGTGCAGATGTATCTTGCAAAGATCTCATGGCTATTTCCTTTCCTTATATTAGGGTACCTGATGGGGCAGATCAAGCAGCTTGAGTATTGGGTGAGAGATCAGAGGGTGGGAGCCATCGCCTTTGCCGCTTACTTGGCATATCTTTGGTATTGGTACCTGAGGGTGGAGGACTTCAGTCTCATCCCTTTGGGGTTGTCTTTCTTGGGGCTTGTTGCCTCTTATAGCTTGGCCTACCATGGCTGTAATAGTACGGCCTTGGATGGGGCAAAGCCAGCTAGCTGGCTGACAAAGATACTTGCTTATTTGGGGCAAGTATCTTTGCCGATCTATCTCACTCACTACTTCTTCTTGCCAGCGATGCCTTGGGCCAAAGACTTCTTGATGGGGGTCGCATACAGGCCACAGGTTTTTGCCTGGGAGTTTGCTCTGGGGGCATTGGGAACGATTATGGTTCTTGTGCCAACTCTTCTCTTGATTAGGATTATCAAGAGCAACAAGTATTTGGCGCTGCTTCTGTACGGCGAGGAGCTTCGGCGAGAGCCCAAGTAGGGGCGGGAGGTTTGGTGCGGATGCTTAACAAGGCGCTGGGTGTAGCGTAGGCGCTCCTTGGCTTTGGGGAGCTTCAATAGAATAGTGCAGCGGGCGGTATCTACCCTAGATGGGGATACCGCCCGCTGTGTTGTTCTCGGAGAGGAAGAATACCTTTGTAGAGGACTACTCCTTAACCTCCCAGTAGGCGTCGCTCATGACGAGGTCGCGGAAGGTGCGCTGGGGCTTCTTGGCCTGCACGTCAGCAATCTGCTTGGTGAGGGCCTCGTCGTAGGAGATGTCCTCTACGTCACGGATCACACCCAGGGCGATAGGCAATTCGTCGCCCGACATCATGGCTAGCATATTATGCAGCGTTACATCCTCGGTGTGGGCATCGTGCGTGAGGATATCATCGAGGGTGTACCCTCCCTCGCCAATGGTAACGACCTTGAGCTTGAGCCCCTCTAGGACTAGCCCCTTGTTCTTGTCCTTGCCGAAGATCATCTTCTCTCCGTGGCGGAGGAAGATCGTGCGCTCGTCACGCACATCCTTGGCAGCATAGCCCTTGTGGATGCCGTCGTTGAAGATCACACAATTGACCAGCACCTCTAGCACCGATGCCCCCTTGTGGCGAGCCGCAGCCTCCATACAACCCTGGAGGTTTTTCATGTCCACGTCAATGGCACGAGCGAAGAAACGACCTCTTGCTCCGAGGCATAGCTCAGCTGGTACGAAGGGGTCCTCCACGGTCCCATAGGGCGAGCTCTTTGAGACGAAGCCACGATCGCTCGTAGGCGAATACTGCCCCTTGGTTAGACCGTAGATGCGGTTGTTGAAGAGGATGATATTCAGGTCGATATTGCGACGAATGGCATGGATGAAGTGGTTACCACCGATGGCGAGGCTATCGCCATCACCCGATACCATCCATACGCTCAGCTCAGGATTGGCTGCCTTGACGCCCGTGGCTATGGCTGCTGCACGCCCATGGATGGTGTGGAAGCCATACGTATTCATATAGTAGGGTAGGCGAGAGGAACATCCGATACCCGATATGACTGCCGTTTGGTGCGAGGGAACGCCTAGCTCAGCGAGGGCTTTGTATAGCGTGGCTAGTACTGCGTGGTCGCCACAGCCTGGGCACCAGCGTACGTATTGGTCGCTCTTGAAATCTTGTGGGGAGAGCTTTGCAGCGCAGTTGTTTGCTTCCATTGCTTTATTGCTCATCTATGATTTTGGTGAATGCCTCAGCCAGCTCTGCTACGGTGAAGGGCTGACCTGTTACGCGATTGTATTGCTTGGGGTTGAAGCCTGGTAGGATGCCACGTAGGTAAGAGGCAAACTGACCACTATTCTGCTCAGCTACCACAACGTGCTTGTAGCGACGGAGTACCTCCTCGGCATTGCGTGGGAGCGGGTTGATGAAGGTGAAGTGTGCAAAGGCCACCTTGCGTCCCGTCTCACGTACCGCTTGGACGGTCTCGAAGAGGTGCCCGTAGGTGCCACCCCAGCCTACTACTAGGAGGTCGGCGTCTAGGTCTCCCTCTACCTTGAGCTCGGGGATGCAGGTTGCGATGTGAGCCACCTTCTTGGCTCTGGTGGCGACCATGAGCTCGTGGTTGTCTCCATCGGTGCTGATGGCACTGGTCTTGAAGTCCTTCTCAAGTCCTCCTAGGCGGTGCTCAAAGCCAGGTGTGCCTGGCACGGCCCAGTAGCGCACCTGCGACACCGCATCACGCTCGTAGGGCTTCCATGGGGTGTCGGTCTCTGGGCGACGAGAGATATAGTTGGGCGTGATGGAGGGCATCTCGCTGAGCTCGGGTATGCGCCAGGCCGATGAGCCGTTGGCGATGAACGAGTCCGTAAGCAGTACGACAGGGGTCATGTGCTCGACGGCGATCTTAGCTGCCCAAAAGGCCGCATCAAAGCATTCGTCAGGCGTGGCGGCAGCGATCACGGGCATGGGGCTCTCGCCATTACGTCCGTGCAGAGCCTGCAAGAGGTCTGTCTGCTCGCTCTTGGTAGGCATACCCGTAGATGGGCCTGCACGCTGTACGTCTACGATCACTAGGGGTATCTCAGCGATGACCGATAGTCCCATGGCTTCGCCCTTGAGGGCTAGACCGGGGCCAGAGGTCGTCGTTACGGCCAGGTTGCCAGCAAACGAGGCTCCGATGGCGGTACAGATACCTGCGATCTCGTCCTCTGCCTGCACGGTCTTGACGCCAAGGGCTTTGTGCTTGGCGAGCTCGTGGAGGATGTCCGTGGCGGGTGTGATGGGATAGCTCCCGAGGAAGAGAGGTAGGCCAGCCTTCTCTGCCGCAGCGATGAGACCATAGGCCGTAGCCTTGTTGCCATTGAGGTCGAGGTAATAGCCTGGCCTTTGGTGCGAGGTCTCGATGCGATAGGTCGTGGTAGAGGCGTGGGTGTTGGCTCCGAAGTTGAAGCCATCGTTGAGCGCCTTGATGTTGGCGTCGCGTAGCTGGGGTTTCTTGCCAAACTTACGGTCGAGGAACTCCTCGGCGTGTACGAGTGGGCGCTCAAAAAGCCAGCAAATGATCCCGAGGGCGAACATATTTTTGCAGCGTACGGCGCTCTTGTTGTCGAGCCCAAACTCTGCTAGCCCCTCCTTGACCATAGAGGTGATGGGCGCTGCGATGACCTGCTGGGAGGTAAGCCCCAGCTCTTCAAATGGTTCGTCAGTCTTGAAGTCTGCCTTCTTGAGATCACCCTCGGCGAAAGAGTCTTGGTCGATGATAATAAGGCTCTCACGTTTGAGGTGCTTCTGATTGACCTTAAGGGCTGCGGGGTTCATTGCCACGAGTACATCCGCCAGGTCGCCAGGAGCTTTGACGCTCGCTGTGCCAATGTGCACCTGGTAGCCCGATACACCACTGAGCGTCCCCTGGGGGGCACGTATCTCAGCGGGAAAGTCGGGGAAAGTCGAAATCGTGTTGCCGAGCATCGCCGACAGGTCCGAGAAGATGGTTCCTGTTAGCTGCATACCATCACCGGAGTCTCCCGAGAAACGGATGACCACATCCTTCAATGGTTTAACAGTTGTCTGTTTGTCCATAAATACCAATTATCTGTAAGCTGTACCTGCACGCGCCACGATGGGGGCAGGCCGTAAACTATTTCATTTAAGTAATTGTATCCTCTGTACCTTCTTATATACAATGACGGGACAAAGCTACATATTAAACTTTTTAGAGGCAAACATTCTCACGGCTTTATTTTCTGAGCGATAGAGGATGTGTGTGATAACGAGCCGAAACATAAGGTTTCGTACTGCCACAAGCCCAAGAGCGGGGAGGAGCCTAGACGCTCCCTCCCCGCTCTTGGGCTTGTGGCGCTAGAGGGCTCTCGCCTCTAGCGTAGGTCTACGACCTCACTGCCGGGAAATTGCTTGGCCTCTAGAGAGAATGTACCTGCCTTGGGGGAGGCCGCTCTCTCTAGGCTTAGGATACGTACGACGAGCCTTGCACCATCTTCGCCAATGATGCTGATGCTACTAGGTAGCCCCGTGGAGCTCAGGAGGGTTATCTCGATCTGCTTGATCCCACTGCTTCTTTTCTGAGGCGTAAGCCCTACGACCTCTCCGCCCTTGGTGGCAGGTAGCATCTTGGCTGTGAAGCCTTTGCCCTGGCTACGTAAGAAGTGTAGTGGATTGATCTGTATCAGCTCCTCCTCGGTGGGCTGACTGATGGTCAGCGTCTCTTGCTCGCTGTCGTGATAGCGCAAGACGCCTGCCGAGCATACGGCGATGATGTTGCCGTACTCAAGCCTAAAGCGTTCTCCGTCGATGAGCATGCGCCCCTGTGTCTGCCCGACCTCTACGCCTTTGGCGTCGTATTGGGTACTGCGAAATAGCGCTTGGCGGGGAACCTTGTCACCGTATATAGCCTGCTCGGCGCGCTTCATCAGCGCTAGGGCTGAGCTCTGCCCCTGCCCCCATGCGGAGACAAGGCTTGCCAGAGTTAGCGCGAGTATCATCCAAGTCTTTTGCATAAACTCTCTCTATCGTTGTCTGTCTGATTACATATATAATAACGGCGTCCATCGCCCTGGGCCTCTCTCCAGGCTCGAGGAGGTCTCGATTGGGGAGGCAGTCTGCTAGCTAAGCAGGCGAGGGCTACTACGCCGGGCGATTGCTCCCTGGTGTAGTAGCCCTCGCCTAATGCTTTAGAGGACTGATGTGCTCTGTGGTTTAACGGGTGCTCAGCCGATCATTAGTGTCCGCAGCCACAGCCACCACCACAGCCACCGCATCCCCCTTGGTCTCCGTCGTGGCTACCGCAACCACAGCCACCGCCATTGCCGAAGAAGGCTTCTAGCTCGGCCGCCGTAGCCTCATGCTCCTCGAGTACCTTGCCGATGAAGTGGAGGGTCTCGCCTGCCAGAGGGTGGTTGAAATCCATAACGACAACCTCGTCCTTGATCTCGAGCACGCTACCATGCACCGTCTGACCATCAGGAGTGTACATAGGTAGGGTGGCTCCCTCAAACACGATCTCGCTATCGAACTCTCCCTCTTCGTTTACGAAGATCTCGCGGGGAAGCTCTTGTACCGCCTCCTCGGAGTGCTCGCCATAGGCTTGCTCGCTGCTGAGGACGAAGTCGAAGCTATCGCCAGCGCTGAGCCCGAAGAGCTCCTTCTCAAAGTCGGGGAGCATCATACCCATGCCGTAGATGAACTCAAGTGGACGTTCGGCGGTAGCCTCCTCCATCAGTTCGCGCTCGTTCTCGCCGCCTACGTATAGCTCGTAGCTTACACGTACAAATTTATTAGGTGAAATACTCATTGCTTTTGTTTCTGTCAGTTTTGTATTGAAAATCATCCAAAGGTAACTATTTATAGGGAATAACCATCTCTCCTGCTTTTCTCCTTGCCTCTAGGGCTAGCCCCTCTTGTGGCTCCATTGCCTGCAAAGAGCCCCTCCTCTAGACGGTGCAATCCCCGTTCCAGGCCTACGCATTCACGGACGCGCGAGCCTGGGGCGGGGACACGGTGTTGGTCGGTCGGGCTTAGGCCTTAGAGGAGAGCCCCCTCCTCCTTACCTAGTAAGGAGGAGGTTGTGGGTACGAGGGGGATGTGCCCCATAGTGCCAACCAGTAGACCCGATGATACCGACTGGGAGGAGGCTACAAAATAGGCCTCTGTGTCGCCTCGGAGAGTGGGGGCGATTGGGCTTTAAGTTTGACCTCTTGAGCGCTCTAAGTTAGAGCCCTCGAGAGCTCTAACCTAAAGCGTCTCGGGACTCTAACCTAGAGCCCTTTTGGGGTCTATCTTGGGGGGCTCCTCGGGAGGCTGGTCTCTCGCTGCTTGTCAGCAAGGTGGGAGCCCCTCTCAGGATAGGCTTAGGCGAGTAATGGCGGGGAAAGGCACGATTATTATCTCTAAAAAAGTCGTACCTTAGCGGAATAATATCAAAAAGAATATCAGCAATAGAAGCAATGATAGATACTGAAGATAGGATTATCAATATAGACATTGAGGGGGCCATGAAGACGGCCTATATCGACTACTCGATGTCCGTTATTGTATCCCGAGCATTGCCCGATGTACGCGATGGCTTCAAGCCTGTACATAGGCGCGTGCTCTATGCGATGAATGAGATAGGCAATACACACGAGAAGCCCACCCGCAAGTGTGCTAATGCTGTGGGGGAGATCCTCGGTAAGTATCACCCCCACGGGGATATCTCGGTGTATATGACGCTGGTGCGTATGGCCCAGCCTTGGAGCCTACGCTATCCGCTCATCGATGGGCAGGGCAACTTCGGCTCTGTCGATGGCGACTCTCCTGCCGCGATGCGCTATACCGAGAGCCGTCTCAATAAGATTGCGGCCGAGATGCTCCAGGATATAGACAAGGAGACGGTTGATTTTCAAAACAACTTTGACGATACGCGCCGTGAGCCCACGGTACTACCCACACGCTTTCCTAACCTTCTGGTCAATGGGGCTGCGGGTATCGCCGTAGGTATGGCTACCAATATGCCTCCGCACAACCTCTCAGAGTGTATCGATGGTTGTGTGGCCTATATCGACAGCGGAGAGACGCTCGAGGTCGAGGGGCTGATGCAGTATATCAAGGCGCCCGACTTCCCCACCGGTGGTATTATCTATGGATATGCGGGTGTCAAGGAGGCCTTCGAGACGGGGCGTGGACGTGTGGTCATACGTAGCCGTGCCGAGATAGAGCAACAGGGCAACCACGAGCGTATCATCGTTACCGAGATCCCCTATCAGGTCAATAAGGCTGAGCTGGTCAAGAGCATTGCCGACCTGGTGAGCGACAAGCGCATCGAGGGTATCTCCAACATCAGCGATGAGTCCAACCGCCAGGGGATGCGCATTGTCATCGACATCAAGCGCGATGCCAATGCCTCTGTCGTACTCAACAAGCTCTATAAGCTGACGGCTCTTCAAAGCTCCTTTAGTGTCAATAATATAGCCCTCGTGCAGGGACGCCCTCAGCTCCTCAACCTCAAGGACATGATCCGCGAGTTTGTCGATCACCGCCTCGATGTGGTGACACGTCGCTGCGCGTACGAGCTGCGCAAGGCTCAGGAGCGCATCCATATCCTCGAGGGGTATATGATAGCCCTCGACAATATAGATAGGGTCATCGCCATCATACGTGGCTCTAAGGATGCCCAGGAGTCTATTGACCTATTGATGCAGGAGTTTGCCCTCTCGCTCATACAAGCGCGCGCGATCGTAGATATGCGCCTAAGGGCTCTGACGGGTCTCGAGCGCGACAAGCTACGTGCCGAGTACGAAGAGGTCAAGGCCGAGATAGACCGCCTGGAGGCACTGCTGGCCGACAGAGGGCTACGTATGGCGCTGATCAGAGAGGAGCTCCTCTCTACTAAGGAAGCCTTTGGTGACGAGCGCCGTAGTGAGATCGTCTATGCCAGCGAGGAGTTCAATCCCGAGGACTTCTATGCCGACGACGAGATGGTCATCACCATTTCGCACGCGGGATATATCAAGCGTACCCCTCTGGCCGACTTCCGTAGTCAGACACGTGGGGGCGTCGGTAGCAAGGGGAGTGACACCAGGGACGAGGACTTTATCGAGTATATCTACTCGGCCTCGATGCACGCCACGATGATGCTCTTTACTCAAAAGGGGCGTTGCTATTGGCTCAAGGTGTACGAGATCCCCGAGGGCGCCAAGAGTGCTAAGGGACGAGCCATACAAAACCTCCTCAACATCGAGCCCGACGACAAGGTCAATGCCTTCATTCGGGTCAAGAACCTCACCAAGGACGAGGCGTTCATCAACTCGCACTACCTCCTCTTCTGCACCAAGCAGGGGATCATCAAGAAAACGCTCCTCGAGCAGTACTCTCGCCCCAGGGCCAACGGCATTATCGCCATTGACCTCAGAGAGGACGACAAGCTGGTGAGCGTCAGTCTAACCAACGGACGTAGCGAGGTGCTCCTGGCCAACCGCAATGGTCGTGCCGTTCGCTTCAACGAAAACACCGTGCGCGCCACGGGACGAGCTGCCATGGGAGTACGTGGTATGACGCTCGATGAGGACGGCACGGACGAAGTGGTAGGTATGATTACGGTCAAAAATCCCGCCGAAGAGACCGTGCTCGTCGTCAGCGAAAAGGGCTACGGCAAGCGTAGCCTTATCGAAGACTACCGCATCACCAACCGCGGAGCCAAGGGCGTCAAGACCCTCAACATCACAGACAAGACGGGCGCTCTGGTGGCCATCCGCAACGTGACGGACGAGCACGATCTGATGATCATCAACAAGAGCGGTGTCGCTATCCGTGTCCACGCCAGAGACCTCAATGTGATCGGCCGTGCGACGCAGGGCGTACGCCTGATCAATCTAGACAAGCGTGGCGATGAGATTGCCTCGGTATGCCGTGTGCTCTCTGAGGACGAGGTAGCAGAGGACGAGACCGATACCTCTTCGGCAGAGGCCATAGCTCCCGAGGGCAATAATCTGCAGGAGGCCAGCGATTTTGTAGTAGAGGCAGTCTCCACAGAGGGCGATGACCAGGCTCAGACGGGCTCGGAGCCGACCGGCCTCTTTGACTTATAAGGACGAGATAAACTATTCACTTCTATAGCACAATACAAGTATGAAGAAACTAATGATGCTAGTAGCCCTCGGGCTTGTGGGCACCTCGACCCTGGCGCAGAAGGCTAACGTACGCTCGGCCGAGAAGCTGGCTACCAGCAACTCTGCAGAGGCACGCAAGCTCGCAGCTCAGGCTCGTGAGCACGATGAGACCAAAAACGACGCCTACACCTGGTTCGTCTCTGGGCAGGTAGAGCAGCAGGCTTTCCAGCGTGAGCTCGTCAAGCTCCAGCTCGGCCAAACGGCTGATGAGCCAGCGATGTTTGAGGCGCTGATGGCAGAGATGCCCTACTTCTTCCGTGTGTATGAGATCGAGAGCCAGCCCGATGAGAAGGGTAAGGTTCGCCTCAAGCACACCAAGAAGGTCAAGGAGGTGCTCAAGAATGATTTTCGCTACCTCCTCAACGCAGGTTACCACTACATCCAAAACCAAGACTACAAGCGTAGCGTGGCAGCGTTTGCTCGCTTCCACGAGGTGCTCGAGCACCCTCTGCTGGCTGAGGAGAAGGGCGTTCGCACGCCCGAGGTAGATACGATGGCCTGGGATGCAGCCTACCTCTCGGTAATCGCTAGCTACGAGGCCAAGGACTACGACCAGGCGATTGCTCTGGGCAACAAGTTTAAGGGTCAGGAATACAAGCGCAATGAGATCTATCAGGTACTCTCTGCCTCTAGCCTTGCTAAGCAGGATACGGTGACGGGTCTTGCTGTGCTGGAGGAGGGAGCTAAGCTCTTCCCCAAGGAGACCTACTTCCTTGGCAACATCGTCAATGTGTACGCCAACCAGGGTCGTCTCGACGATGCGATTGCTTTCCTGCGCAAGGGTATAGAGCAGGATCCCCGCAACGCGTTGTTCATTACGGCTCTAGGTAACCTCTACGAGCGCAAGGAAGACTTCGTAAGCGCTGAGGCTCAGTACAAGGCGGCCTACGACCTGGATGCAACCAGCTTTGATGCCAACTACAACCTCGGTCGTGCTTACTACAACCAGGGGGTAACGACGCGCAATGTGGAGAACCTCGACAAGCTTACGCAAGACAAGGCTATTGAGCTCTTCCGCAAGTCTATCCCTTACCTCGAGGCTGCCTACAAGCTCAACGCTGCCGAGGTGTACTACACCCT
>JBGYQR010000071.1:0-4135 GCA_041839075.1 Porphyromonas sp. | reverse complement strand
TATCTCCGTCGAGTCGATGGTACGCCTCTTGGATGGGCTGACGCTGGGCGTCTCCATCCCCTTTGAGGGTAATCCGTTGCAGGGCTTGCAGATCATGGGACTGCTGGAGAGCCGCTTGCTGCATTTCGATACCATCATCTACCTCTCGGCGCAGGAGGGCTCTCTGCCGGCTCGGCGCAACCTCTCGACCCTCATCCCCGCTACGCTCCGTGCGGGCTACCACCTGCCGAGCCTCGAGTGGCTCGATACGGCCGATGCCTACCGCTTCTATCAGAGCGTGGCACGGAGCAAGCGCCTGGTGATGCTCTATGGGAGCGAAGACCCTATCGGCGGAGGGCGAGGCGAAGAGAGCCGTTACCTCCGTCAGATGCGTATGCTCTACCAGGTCGAGGTCGAGGAGGTGGGCATTCAGACCCTTTTTCGCCCCTCGGAGCCCTGCCCCATCGTCATCGACAAGCGGACGCCCCAGGTGCAGACCATCCTCAGTAGCTTCCTCCGTCAGGGCGAGGGGGCTCGGGCGCTCTCGGCCTCTGCCCTGGCGGACTACAAGGCCTGCTCGTTGCGGTTTTACTACAAGCATATCTTGCGTATCACCGACGAGGGGCGCAGTGTCCAGCAGCTCCTGGGCAGTGGCGACTTTGGGACGCTCCTGCACAATACGATGAAGGAGCTCTATGACCGTGCCCACCCCTCTCCCAGTGGCAGAGGGCGCGAGATCACGCGCCCCTATATCGCTCAGCTCCTCACCCCAGGCAACAAGGCCATCGAGCGCGAGGTGATACGCCAGTACCAGATGCTCTTTGCCCCGAGCGAGCGGGCGCCTAGGGCGCTAGAGCGCTCTGACCTAGACGCCCTCGTGGTCTACTACATCGACCTGCTGGTGGAGTATATCAAGAAGGTCTTGCGCTACGACCTGGGTACGACGCCCTTCGACTTCGTGGGCGGAGAGCAGTTCGTCTCGACGACCTTCCCGCTAGAGGGCGACGTACGGGTCAATCTCAAGGGGACGATAGACCGCCTAGACCTCTGCCGAGGGGTCTACGACGACGGGAGGCTGTGCCTGCGCATCCTCGACTACAAGACGGGTAGCGATAGGCTGAGGCCTATTGCGTCGATGGGCAAACTCGTCGGGGAGTACAACCCCCAGGACAAGGCCGTCATACAGACCCTGCTGTACTGCGAGCTGGTACGCTCGGCTGGGCTAGAGGGGCTAGTAGAGGAGCTGGAGGCTGACCTACCTCTCGTGCCGGGGGTGCTCATCATCAGGCGTATGCTGGGCAACCTGGAGGACTACTCCCCCTACCTCTACGAGCGGGGTGCGAGCGCCCCACTGGCGTATAGCTCTGAGGTGCGGGAGGCTTTCGTCCAGGCGCTGAGGGGGCTACTCATGGAGGTCTTTGACCTGGAGCGCCCCTTTGAGCAGACGACGAGCGCCCAGGCCTGTCAGTACTGCCCCTTTGCACGCATCTGTGGCGTGTAGCCCCCTCCCTAGGCGAGGGTAGGCTACACGCCACAGATATAATACGAGGGCTTTGTATGCGTAGGCCATGCGGGGTGCCCTCGTGTGGGGCTTGAGGTCTTGGCTTCCCCCTCGCCCCCCCCCTCTCTCCAGCTAGGTGGGAGTCCCTGCTCCCCTTAGCTCAGTGAGGAGAGGTACCAGCGGTAGAGGCGCTCGACGCCCTCGGGGAGCTCGACGCTATGGCGCCACCCTAGGGCGTTGAGGCGACTGGGGTCGGTGAGCTTGCGCATCGTCCCGTCGGGCTTGGTGGTGTCGAAGCTGATCTCGCCCTCGTAGCCGATCGTGCGTCCCACCAGCTCGGCCAGCTCTCGGATAGAGAGATCGCAACCCGTGCCGATATTGATGTGGCAGTTGCGCACCTCCCCGCCCTGGGGGCTTAGGTCGGCAAAGCTGACGCGCTCCATGAGGAAGAGGCAAGCCTCGGCCATATCCTCGCTCCAGAGAAACTCCCTAAGCGGTCTACCCGAGCCCCATAGGCTTACCCGCCCAGGCGTGATACCGTAGCTGGCGAGCGCCTCGCTCATCTCCTCTTGGCTTGCAGACGCCCCTTGGGGGAGCGCCCTAAGGGGCCGAGCGGTGAGGTCTCGGCGTATGGTCTCCCAGTCGCCCTGGCTGAGGGCCTGTGCCAGGTGTATCTTGCGCACGATGGCGGGCAAGACGTGGCTGTGGTCGAGGTCGAAGTTGTCCGAGGGACCGTATAGATTGGTCGGCATACAGGCGATGAACTCCGTCCCGTACTGGAGGTTGAAGCTCTCGCACATCTTGAGCCCCGCGATCTTGGCGATGGCGTAGGGCTCGTTGGTGTACTCCAGGGGTGCCGTCAGCAGGTACTCCTCCTTGATCGGCTGGGGGCATTCTCTGGGGTATATGCACGTACTGCCGAGGAAAAGGAGCTTGCGCACCCCCGTGCGGTAGCTCTCGCCGATGACGTTTTGCTGAATGGCCAGGTTGCGAAAGATGAAGTCCGCCCGCAGCGTATTGTTGGCCATAATCCCCCCCACGAAAGCCGCTGCCAGGAAGACATACTCGGGGCGTGTCTCTTCGAAAAACGCCCGCACCGTCACCGCGTCCATCAGATCGAGCTCCTCGTGCGAGCGGGTGATGATATGCTGGTAGCCGGCCTGTCGTAGAGCCCGGCAGATGGCCGAGCCGACGAGTCCTCGGTGGCCAGCGACGTAGATCCTACTGGTTAGCTCCATATGATGCACTGGGCAGGGGGCAGTTATTATTCATAATAGTTTTTGATGGTGTAGCCTCCTGCTTGCAGGTAGGCATCTTTTTTCATCAGCCTGATGTCGCTCGTCATCATATCGGCGGCGATGTCCGGTAGCTGATACTCGGGCTTCCAGCCCAGCTGTGTCATCGCCTTGGTGGGGTCACCGAGCAGGAGGTCCACCTCTGTGGGGCGAAAATAGGCGGGGTCTACCCCTACGAGCCTCTGCCCCAGGCGCGCCTTGATACCAGGCAGATACTCCTCTCCGACGCTCTGGGCGAACCGCTCCTGGTCGATGCCCTCGAGGATACCCACCTCGTCAATGCCTGAGCCTACAAACCGCACCTCGAGCCCGACCTCGGCAAACGAGAGGCGGACAAACTCGCGCACCTCTGTCGTGCGCCCCGTGGCGACGACATAGTCGCCAGGCTCGGGTTGCTGGAGGATGAGGTGCATCGAGCGCACATAGTCCTTGGCATGCCCCCAGTCGCGCTGGGCCGAGAGGTTGCCGAGGTAAAACTGGTCCATTAGCCCCAGGGCAATACGGCTGACGCTACGGGTGATCTTGCGCGTTACGAAGGTCTCTCCGCGCAGGGGCGACTCGTGATTGAAGAGGATACCATTGCTGGCGTGCATGCCATAGGCCTCACGATAATTGACGGTGATCCAATAGGCGTATAGCTTGGCGCAGGCATAGGGGCTACGGGGGTAGAAGGGGGTCGTCTCCCTCTGTGGTACCTCACGCACCAGCCCATAGAGCTCGCTGGTAGAGGCCTGGTAGACGCGCGTGTGGCGCTCGAGCCCCAGGAGCCTTACGGCCTCTAGGACGCGCAGGGTGCCGATAGCATCGACGTCGGCCGTGTACTCGGGGCTCTCGAAGCTCACCTTGACGTGGCTCATCGCCCCGAGGTTGTAGATCTCGTCGGGCTGTACCTCGCCGATGATGCGGGTGATATTCATCGAGTCCGAGAGGTCTCCGTAGTGGAGGAATAGCCTGCGGTTCTCCTCGTGCGGGTCCTGGTAGAGGTGGTCGATGCGCTGGGTGTTAAACAGCGAACTGCGCCGTTTGATGCCATGCACCTCGTAGCCCTGCTTGAGTAAGTATTCGGATAGGTAGGCGCCATCCTGCCCGGTGATGCCTGTGATTAAAGCCTTTTTCTTCATTGCGTTTGTACCTCCATCGTGGGTGATGCCAGTGCCCGTTGTCGAACTCATTGCTGAGCCCCTCTGAGTCCCTCTGAACTCCTTGCTGAGCCCCTGGCATTGACGCATCAAAGTTAGTCAATACTCCCAGCATATCCACCGCTACGCCCCTGGTCAGAGCTGACCAGGGGCGTAGCGTTGGCGTCTGTCTAGCTCGGGGGCTAGAGCCTAGGTGAGCTAGAGCTTGAGGGGGGGGAGGG
>JBGYQR010000070.1:0-3774 GCA_041839075.1 Porphyromonas sp. | reverse complement strand
GCCCCAGCGTTGATCTTGAGGACAGCACCGAGGTTGTCCTCCTCGGCACGTAGCATATTGCGTAGCTCGGCGGCCTCGATACACTCAAGGGCATTGGCATAGGCAAGGTCTACATCCTCGGGGCTAGAGATACCCTCGCGCACAAATTCAATAGCTGTCTTGACCTCCTCGATAAGTCGCTGGGCAGAGTCGTAGGTGGTGATCCACTTCTTGAGCTCCCCGACAAGGCGCATCTGAGCTTCGGCTCGCTCTCGGTCTTCCCAGAGGGTAGGGTCGGCAGCACGTAGCTCCTCCTCAGAGAGTTGTAGGCGCTTGGTGTCGATGTCGAGATATAGCCCTAGCTGGTGATGTCGCTGTATGAGGTCGTCTAATTGCTCTGTCGTAATCATAATAGGGTCGAGGTCTCTATAAGGGGGGCTACTCAGCCTCCTTTTCCGCCCTAAGGCGAAGCTGATATTTGAGGGCGAGTGTGGCCAGGAAGCTACTAATGAGTTTGATCGCTTTGGTTGTCTCTTGGCTGATGGCCTCGCCCTTGAGGGACAGCATCAGGTAGCCATAGACGGCATTGAAGCATAGCTCTAGGTCGCTGGCTACGCCCCCGGATTGCTTCCCCTTGAGCTGGATGACCAGAGGAAGTACCTGGTAGTGTAAGCCCTGGTAGAGCACATCGTCGGGGTTGCTTAGGAGCTCTCGGTGGAGCTCCTCTAGTTGCATCAGGACAATGCGATTGATGTCTAGGTGTCCAGAGGAGAGCTTCCCCTCTGTGCGCATCATATCCGCGAGCTCTAGGTACCATTGACGGATGGGTGCCAGCTCTGCCTCTGGGAGCGTGTACCTCGAGAGTATCAGCTCCTCGATACGATCCTCTCGGCATTCCGTAGCTCGCAACATATCCTCCACCTGCCACATGTAGAGGAGGTATTCGCAGAGGTTCTCTTTCTTTTTCTGTTGGGCAACTATCATCGCTGGTGCAGTGATCTAGCTAGAGCTTCGTCCGCATCGTTGGGAGCAGGGGTGATCCCCAAGAGCTGGCATACAAGAGGATAGAGCGTGATGTTGAGCACAGGGCTAGCCCTGCGACTTCCAGGGCGGAAGCTAGGTCCCACAGCCTTGAAGAGGGCGAGCATCTCGGGGTACTCGTTATCGAAGCCATGACCTGCCGCCAAGGATTTGACCTTGGCTCCCGCGGGGAGACAAACGATCGTAGTGCCTCGCTCGCCCATGACGACAATCTCTCCCGTACGTGGACTGGTACCATAGTGTAGGCGCGCTGGGAGCTCTCCCTTGCGCATAGCCTTGATACCTTCGACTTTTTGGAGCTTGGCTAGGATCTCTTCGGCCTTGCCAGGCTTGGGGTATAGGTGAGTAAAAGGCCCTCCCGAGTAGTGCTCTAGGTCGTCCAGGCTGATATACTCTCCGAGATTGACCACGCGCTCAAACGTCATCATGCCATGGTCAGAGACGAGCACGAAATCGACCTGAGAGGCAATGGGGAGCTGAGCTAGCTGGTGGCGAAAGTAGCCCACCACGGAGTCTACCTGCTGGATCATCTCTGCTGTCTTGGGAGACTCTGGAGAGTGGTGATGCCCGGTGTGATCGGGCTCCTCGAGGTACCACATGATAAGATGAGGTCTCACCCCCTCAGGCATTTGTAGCCAAGAGAGTACGGAGTCGGCACGCTCGCGGTAGGGGATGCGGTTGTCAAACTTCTTCCATATGTTTGGCTGAGCCCCCCCAATGGCGGTCTCGCTACCCACCCAAAAGAAGCTAGCCGTACGTACACCTTGCCGGCGGGCAGTATTCCATAGCGGTTCTCCGAAGTAAAAAGCGGGATCCTCTACGGCCGCCCTGTCGCTGAGGCGGTAGTGCTTGCCCCTTTCGTCCCAAAACTCGTTGCCCACCAGCCCATGATTGTTGGGATGTAGTCCAGTGGCCATTGCATAGTGGTTGGGGAAAGTGAGGCTAGGGAAGCAGGGACGAAATATCCCCGATAGTCCCTCTCTATCCATGGCGTCTAGGTGAGGGGTATGTGCCATCGCCTGGTAGTCGCTCCTAAAACCATCGAGGGAGAGGACGACAACATAGCGGTTGCCTCCAGGGCGAGCGTGATCGCTAGACGAGGCAACCTTGCTGTGGCGTACGCCACAACCGACCAGGGCAAGCGCCACTACAAGAGTGCGCACACACGCCCAAGAGATAGAGCGCCAAGAGCCAAATGTTGATTGCATAGAGTCTGTATCTGTTGGATAGCTGGTTAGGATTGAGCCACTCGGTTGATCTGCATATTGTACAGCTGAGTGTAATACCCTCCGAGAGCCAATAGCTCGTCGTGTCGCCCTTGCTCGACGATACGCCCCTCATGCAGGACGCAGATGAGATCGGCATTGACGATGGTCGAGAGGCGGTGCGCGATCACGATAGTCGTGCGGTCAGCCATCAGCGTCTCTAGGGCAGACTGCACGAGGTGCTCGCTGTTGGTGTCTAGGGCACTAGTAGCCTCGTCGAGAATGAGGATGGGGGGATTTTTGTACACGGCGCGAGCAATTGAGAGACGCTGTCTCTGTCCGCCCGAGAGGAGGCTACCTCTATCGCCGATGCCACTGTCGTACCCCTGGGGCATCTGAGCAATAAACTCATCTGCATGAGCGATATGAGCAGCAGAGCGGATGGCAGCCATGTCGGCATTGGTCTCTCCAAAGGAGATGTTGTTGGCCACGGTGTCGTTGAAGAGTATAGGCTCTTGATTGACATTGCCGATAAGACCTCTAAGGTCGCTTAGCCTGCACGAGCGTATATCTATTCCATCGATGTATATCCCGCCCTCGCCCACGTCATAGAAGCGGGGGATGAGATCGACAAGGGTTGTCTTGCCACCACCCGATTGCCCCACTAGCGCAACCGTCTTGCCCTTGGGGATGACCAGGTTGATGTCTCGTAGTACCCACTCAGAGCCGTAGCGAAAGGATACCCCCCTAAGCTCGATGCCTTCGTTGAAGGTAAGCTCTGCGGGATGCTCGGGGTCGGTGATGGGGTTCTCGGCAAGCATTAGCTTGTCGATACGCTCCATCGAGCCCATCCCCTTTTTGATAGCGTAGACGCCTTTGCTCAAATCCTTTAGGGGATTGATGAGGCTGTAAAATATGACCAGGTAGTAGATAAACTTGGAGGCGTCAATATCGCTTGCTCCATCGACGATCAGCACCCCTCCGTACCACAGGACGATGGCAATAGTTGTCGTCCCAAGAAATTCGCTCATCGGGTGGGCTAGCTGTTGCCTGCGGTATAGCCGCATTGTGCTATGGCGGTAGCGATCATTGCTGTCGAAAAAGCGCTTGCTCATCCACTGCTCGCTGGTGAAGGCCTTGATGATACGTAGCCCTCCGAGGGTTTCTTCGATCATGCTTAGCACCTCTCCCCATTGGTTTTGTACCGTGAGGCTGTTGCGCTTGAGGGCGCGCCCTACACGCCCCATGATGAAGCCTGCTATGGGAAGGAGGATGAAGACAAAGAGGGTGAGCTGCCAGCTAATCAGCACCATCGACCCGAGGTAGACGATGATGAGGATAGGGTTCTTGAGGAGCATATCCAGGGAGCTCATAATCGAGTTCTCCACCTCGGTAACGTCGCCCGAGATACGAGCTATCACATCGCCCTTGCGTTCGCTAGAGAAAAAGCCCAGGGGGAGAGAAAGTATCTTGTCGTAGATAGCCGTACGCATATCTCGCACTACCCCCGTGCGGATGGGGATCATGCTGTAAAAGCCGAGGTAGGTCG
>JBGYQR010000069.1:0-3652 GCA_041839075.1 Porphyromonas sp. | reverse complement strand
TCGGGCGCAGCGGGCTCTATGCCCTATCGTGCCTCTATGGGTATCTACCACCAAGAGGGGGTACTCAAGAGCGACCAGATGCAGCGTGTGAGCCAGAGCTTCACGCTCAACCCCCGTTTCCTCGATGGCGACCTCGCCGTGGATGCCAACCTCAAGCTCTCGCTCACGCGCAACCAGTTTGCCAACCAGGGCGCCATCAGCTCTGCCGTAGTCTTTGATCCCACGCAACCTGTTAGGGCATCGGGCTTTGAGAGCTATGGCGGTTACTACACCTGGCTCGACAGGACTGGGCAGCCCAATGAGCATGCGCCCAGCAACCCCGTGGCGATGCTCGACCTAACTAGAGACCGCAGCAGCGTCTTCCGCTCGCTGGGTAGCCTCAAGTTTGACTACAAGACCTTCTTCCTCCCCGACCTCAAGCTGGTGCTCAACCTAGGCTACGACTACACGGCTGGGCACGGGCACGTCTTCGTCCCCGAGACTGCTTCGTGGCAGTGGTATAGGAGCCCAGTGGCTGGCAAGGGTGGTACCAACAACCGCTACCGCCAACGCAAGCGCAACCTGCTCCTAGACTTCTATGCCAACTACAACAAGGATATCGAAGCCCTCAAGAGCCGAGTAGACCTCATGGCGGGCTACTCCTACCAGGACTGGAAGACCAACGTCTACAACACCCCCGACTATACGGCAGCAGGCGAGGTCATCACCACCCCTGTGTACCTGACGGACTATCCTCAGAATACGCTCGTCTCGTACTATGCCCGTATGAACTGGAACCTCCTAGACCGCTACGTCCTCACCGCCACAGTGCGTACCGACGGCTCGTCGCGCTTTGCCAAGGACAACCGCTGGGGTATCTTCCCCTCGCTAGCTCTAGCCTGGCGCATCAACCAAGAGAGCTTCCTCAAGAATGTCTCTTGGCTCGATGACCTCAAGCTACGTATAGGCTATGGGGTAACGGGTCAGCAGGACGGTATCGCCAATTATAGCTACCTACCTGGGTACTACCTGAGCACCAATACGACGACCTACCAGTTTGGCAACAACTTCTACAACATGTACCGCCCTGCGGCCTACGACCAGGATATCAAGTGGGAGCAGACAGCGACCTACAATGCTGGTCTCGACTTTGCTGTGCTGGACAACCGCCTCTCGGGTTCGGTGGACGTGTACTTCAAGAAGACCAAGGACTTGCTCAACGAGATACCCATCCCAACGGGATCAAACTTCTCCAACCGCCTCTTGACCAACATCGGTAATATCGAAAACAAGGGTATCGAGCTGACGCTCAACGCCACGCCCATCCAGTCAGACAACTTCACCTGGGACGTGAGCTACAACTTCACGATGAGCGATACCAAGATCACCAAGCTCAACGCTACCGAAGACCCCAACTATCTCGGGGTGCTCACCGGGGGCATACGTGGTGGTACGGACAACAAGATCCAGATCCACTCTGTGGGCTACGAGCCTTATAGCTTCTTCGTCTTTAAGCAGCTCTATGGCACCGATGGTAAGCCCATCGAGGGCGCCTATGCCGACCTCAATGGCGACGGGCTGATCAACGAGCGCGACCGCTATCACTACAAGAGCGGTGCCCCCGATGTGATGATGGGCTTCTCGACCTCGGTTACCTGGGGCAAGTGGTCTGCCTCCACCTCTCTCAGAGCGAGCATTGGCAACTACATCTACGACAACGTGTCTAGCTCTATGGCGCTGTACAACGAGGTGGTCAATCCTCTAGGCTTCTTGACCAACGCCCCTGTGGAGATCTACAAGAGCGGTTTCTCTACGCCCCAGTATGGCTCTGACTATTTCGTGCACAACGCCAGCTTCCTCAAGATGGACAACATCTCGCTCGGCTACGACTTTGGTCGCCTGGGACGTAGCAAGCTCAGCCTAAGGGCTACCGCCACGGTGCAGAACGTATTCGTCCTGAGCAACTACAAGGGTATCGACCCCGAGCGCTCGATAGACAACAACCTCTATCCTATGCCTCGCACCTATGCCCTCAACCTGGCGTTCACTATGTAATTGACTAAAGCAAGCAAACATTATGAAGCTATATAATCCCAAGCAGTACGTCCTAGGGGTGGCCCTACTCGCCTCCCTCTCCATGACCTCGTGTCATAAGGACCTCGACCGACTGCCCACCAATATCGAGACCGACAGGGATGCCTTTGCCGATATGACGGCTACCAAAAAGTCGCTCGCCAAGGTGTATGGTGCCTATGCTCTGACGGGCAACGGCACGGGTGGAGACATCGTAGGTATCGACGAAGGGGCCAGTGACTTCCTGCGCAACTACTTCAACCTCCAGGCTCTCCCCACCGAGGAGGCTATCTGTACCTGGGGCGACGAAGGTCTTGGCGACCTACACAACCTCAGCTGGTCTAGCTCCAATGCCTTTGTCAAGGGGCTGTACTACCGCTCGCTGTATCAGATCAAGCTCGCTAGCGACTTCCTGATCAAGAGCGCAGGACGCACAGAGGCCGAGGCTGAGGTCTTCCGCGCCGAGGCACGTTTCTTGCGCGCCTTCCAGTACTGGGTGATGATGGACATCTTCGCCAACCCGCCCTTCATTGATGAGAATACCGGTGTGGGCAAGGTCTACCCCAAGCAGATACAGCGCGCCGACCTATTCAAGTATATCGAGCAGGAGCTCCTGGCTATTGAGAACACCCTGCTAGCTCCCAAGGCCAACGAGTACGGCCGTGCCGACCGCGCTGCCGCCTGGGCTCTGCTCTCGCGCCTATACCTCAATGCAGAGGTATATACCGGCACGGCGCAGTATGCCAAGGCCGCTGAGTATGCCGAGAAGGTAATCGCCTCTGGCGCCTACTCGCTACACACGACCTATGCTAACCTCTTCCTCACCGATAGCCACCTGAGCAATCCCGAGGCCATCCTCTCCATCAACTACGATGGGCTCAAGAGCCAAACCTGGGGCGGCACGACCTTCCTGATCAACTCCTCTACGAGTGGCGACGCTGCTACGGCTCTGGGTATCAACTGGGGCGTAGGTGGTTGGGGTGGCAATAGGGCCACCAAGGCGCTGGCTGACCTCTTTGACAAGAGCAACGACAAGCGCTACCTAATGGGCTTCAAGGAGGCTGACATCACCGACGTCAAGAAGTTTGAGCAGGGCGTGTGGGTGTACAAGTTCCGCAACGTCTCTAGCTCAGGGCAGGCAGGCCAGCACAGCAGCTTTAGCGATGTGGACTACCCCCTCTTCCGCCTGGCCGAGATGTATCTCAACTATGCTGAGGCCGCAGCCCGCGGTGCCGCAGATCAGACCAAGGGACTGACCTACCTCAACACCATACGTCGCCGTGCCTATGGCAACATCTCGGGCGACTTCTCGACCCTCAAGCTAGAGGACATCATCGACGAGCGTGGACGTGAGCTCTATTGGGAGGGCTTCCGCCGTACCGACCTTATCCGCTTTGGCCTCTTCACTTCCTCTGACTACGTATGGCCTTGGAAGGGTGGCGTGGCGACTGGTCGCGGTGTGTCGGATCACCTCAAGATCTATCCCCTCCCTGCCGATGATGTACAGGCCAATAGTGTCAATCTCAAGCAGAACCCCAACTACTAATCTCCCCGCACAATGAAATACAATATCTATAAGGTGGCGCTCCTCGGTGCTCTA
>JBGYQR010000068.1:0-2879 GCA_041839075.1 Porphyromonas sp. | reverse complement strand
CCTCAAGGAGGCTTTCGCCTCAAGGAGGCTTTCGCCTCAAGGAGGCTTTCGCCTCAAGGAGGCTTTCGCCTCAAGGAGGCTTTCGCCTCAAGGAGGGTTTCGCCTCAAGGAGGCTTTCGCCTCAAGGAGGCTTTCTTCCTAATCCTTATTACCCTCCTTGCTTCGTGTAGCAAGGGGGACACACCCCTAGATCTTGATGCGCCCCTGCCTGGTCAAGAGGCAGGTTTTGTTGTATCCCTCGATATGGAGATCCCTGTCGAGGATACTAATGCGCTTCTGTCGTTTGGCTTCAATGTAGGCACCAATAGCAAGGGGCAGAAGGTTCCCATCCCTCAGCTCCAGCACGGGGACAAGGTACCTGTGCTAACCATCCTCAGACGCAAGGGGTCTCTGGACGGAGGCCGAGCCACGATCAACTGGACCTACGACGCCTTTAGCAAGTCGCTCAAGCTTGCAATAGGTGATGAGGGTAATAACATCACGCTCTCTACAGGAGCCACGAAGCTAGAGGCTACGGACGAGTGGTATGTAGCTGGTGCCATCGGTATGACTTACAGGCTATTGCCATCAGGATCGGCTCTTGGTTACCAGTTGGACCGCCTTGAGGCAAAGGATGCGCTAAGGTACCCTGCGGACGGGCTACAGTTTGAGGGGAGCACCGTGCTCCACGGCGTAGACACCCAAAGCGAAGGAGCTGCCATCCCCAACCTCAAGGTGCCCTATGCGTTTGACTGGGCGAGAGTCAAACCCGACGCAAATGGCAATGGCGTACTGCCAGAGGGTGTCCGCGTTAAGTTCAAGCCCCTAGGAGCCCTCATCGGCTTTAGGATCAAAAACTCCGCCAGCGCGACCCAGTCTCTAACCCCCAAGCACTTTACGATCACCAGCAATGCCTACCATCGCTTGGCCTTTTTCCCGATTTTCAACAGGGGTAGCTCATTAGCATTCGTAACTCCGGGCTCTCTGTCGTGGACACACCCTCATCTGATCTCTTCCTCCCACAATAGAGCGATGGTCTATACCTTCGACCCCTCGACAGCTCCTGGGGCTCTAGCTCCTGGAGAGACCTCCCCGCTCACCTACTACGCCTGGGTAGCGCCCAACGATATGACGAGGCTCGACAACCTGCCCGTGCAGACGAGTATGACTGTAAACTTCGAGGACACGGGCATCCCTGGGGATATGACCAATGCCTACTACACCAGCTATACACCCAACGCCACCAGTGGTGGGCGTGTGGAGAATGGCAAGGTGTACAGCATGATCGTTGAGGCGACGGACAATATACGTATGCCAGCTCAGTATGCTACTGCCTACAATATCGCTGGAGGAGAGCTACCTGCGAGCCAATTTGGGGGCACCTATCCCAAGCCCGTCTCTAAATACATATCCTACATCCAGAGACCGGAGGGCTCCTCGTCCACGCCGACTGTAGACGAAGGTATGAGCGGGCCTCTCCGCTTTGCCAATAGGGATGCCACGAATCCAACCACTGCAGAAAATGATGACCCTCATCGCAACGACAGGAGTGGATACTATGGGATGGGTAAGCTGTTTGGCCTCGATGATCCTCAATACAACGAGTACGCAACCAATCTCCTTGATGAGCATCAGGCCATTGACCAGGATGGCACAAAGCTAGCTAAGCTCAGCGACAAGTACCGCGTGCCTGAGATGGACGAATGGTCGCGCCTGCTGGGAGGACGGAACCTCTCTTTTGCAAGTACAACTACCCCCACCGCCCTAAATGGAGTTCCGTTTAGGATATACCGAGGGAGTAGTCGCGAGTCTCTCCTAAGGTTTGGCACAGATGCCTACAAAAGTAATGGTAGCACGATCATGTATGGGGTGGTCAATGGCCGAACTCGTGCTACGGTATTGCCTAGTAATATCGTAAGAGTCACTGGGTACTACAAGGAGTATGGTAAACCTAATGGAGTAACGCTCATGGACTACACCCCTATGTTTGACGACTCAGAGCGGGGCGCTTTCCGAGCAACGCTTACGACACATGGTGGGTCGCAGGCTCTAGGGCGACGCCTAGTGGTGGACTACGCATATCTAGGCAACGAACCTTCCCAGCCTACAGTAGACGCCTCTCTCACGACTATCGCTAGTGAGACCTGGTGGGCACAAAAGAAAGCCGAGGGGAAGGTCATCACGCTTACCTTCCCCCTTGCTGGAGTAATCGCAGACGTGCACGGGAATACGCCGAGCCAAGAGCAGGGTGGTTCTTATCAGACTATTTACCCTCGTGGAGGTGGGGCGCTGTATCATTCGGCTAAGAGGTACCTTTATTACCTAGGCGCTAACGCTGCTCCTAACTCCCTGGCTGCTAACATATTGCTTTCAGGTATCCAGGGAGGGGCAGGTGGTCCAGCTCCCACTGCAGCCGCAAACCCTGCCATAACTCATAGTGGAGCACCGGCAACAGAAATAGTTTATGGCCCCACTCTTCGCCTTTTCTACAAGGATCTATAACGCAACCGCAAGATGACTATGACTAGTAAAGAACGCTATATAAGTCCTGAGGTAGAGGAGATTATACTCCAGCATACCTGTAGCCCCCTCGTCTCGCTCTCTGTGCAGGGAGAGATCGACGAGTTTGAGGACGGAGGCGAGCTATAGCCCTCCCCCTCTCCTCTTGGGTCCCAGCTCCTTTGGTCTCAGCGGTAGACCAATAGGCAACCTCGCCCGAGAGCAACCACCAGGTCGTGTGGTCAGCTCTCGGGCGAGGTCTCGTCTATAGCTCTCCCCTCAGAGGCTCCAAGAGGAGAGGATACAAAAACAAACCGATTGAGCTTGTTCGTCGTAGTAGCCCAAGGGATGGTATACCATCTTCATGCTCTCCTTTATGTTCCTCTCTTTTTTGATAGGGG
>JBGYQR010000067.1:0-4835 GCA_041839075.1 Porphyromonas sp. | reverse complement strand
TTCTTGGACAGTGGGGTGAGGTTGCTCACGACGCCTTGTAGCTCTTCGTTGCCGAGGCGCACGATGGTCTTGCTCCCCACCGAGATGCGGTCGCCATAGCTGTCGGCTATCTCCGCATCAATACGAAAGTGGGAGAGGTCGCTTAGGGTCGCCACCTGACTACCCGTGCTGACGGGGGCTCCGATCTGACTATTGATGAAGGTGAGCACTCCCTTGCGGGGCGAACGTATCTGAGCGTCGTCGAGGATACGCTTCGTCTCGTCAAGGTTGCGGCGCAGGATGGCGAGCTCGAGCTGCATGACCTTGAGTTCGCTCTCGGAGACCGCCTTAGCGCCATGTAGCTGTCGGGTGGCCTTCTCATGCTCGAGGCGAGCTACGTCGTAGCGGAGCTGTACCTCGCGCACCTTGTCGGTGGTGCCTGCCCCGATGCTATCGAGGTAACGCTCGTTGCGCACCTCGACAGCCATCTTGTCTAGCTGCATGGCTCCGACCTTGAGGCTCATCTCACCTTCGGCCTGGGAGGTCTTGGCCTTGACGCGTGCCTGCTCGATGGTGTACTCCTTCATCCTCACCTGGTCAAGGGCCTTGTGGTACTCGGTCTCGATGCTCTTGAGGTCGAGCCCCAGGAGGGGAGTACCGACATCGACAGAGTCGCCAGCACGCCGGTAGACCTCGACGATACGGCTTGTGATAGGGGCGATGATGATCTCCTCGAAGGCTGGGGCAACGCGTCCCGAGGCACCTATCGAGACCTCTATGGTTCCGACCTCGGCCAGGGATAGACGGATGTTGCTACTGCTGACGCTAGGGCGCATCGCCCAGATGCCTAGGGTGGCGACGAGGCCTAGGGCGAGGGCTCCTCCCCCGATCTTAGCCCAGCGTCTGAGGCGTTCGCGTCGGATCTGCTCTTTGGGTATAGCTCTATCCATAGTGGTATGTCTTGTACTGCTGCTTGACTGATGCTCTTTTGACGAGGGGGGAGTGTCCGCCCTCTGCTATATGGTCTTGCAATCTGCGTGCCAAAAGTCTAACTAGTTGTCCTTCAGTGATGGGCAAAAAATAAGTGTCCATTTGTGGACACTTACTGTCCGCTAGTGGACAGCCTGCGGACACCTGTCCGCCCTAGTATAGGCCGTGCCCAGAGACCTAAAAGAGCTTGAGCTGGCCACCCTCACAGGGAGGGTGGCCAGCTCAAGCTCCATCAGCCTATCCGCTACAAGACGCAGCGGACGGAGATTAGTCTCTAGCCAGCCTTTGCTGGAGCGTCTCTATCACGGCTTTGTCTACGTTGTAAGAAAACTTACGCGCAAATAGGGCGTCAGAGGCGAGCATGCGCTCGAGGCTTGCTATCGTTAGCGTATTAGGCGAGGGAGTGCCTGGTATCCACTCGACATAAGTATGGTCGTAGCTTGACCCGTCGAGGTGGCGATAGAGCGCAGAGGCAAAGGGGCTATTCATGACGAAGGTGGCGACGAAAATTTCGTCGCTATTGCGGGTAAAGCGATAGCGACGTCTGATGCTTTGCTCGCTCTTGAGTATGGCGCCGACTAGGGCGTCGGTGATGCTAATCCAGTTGGGCCCTTTGGCAATGCGGATGTCCGTATTACGCCTGGGCAGTAGAGTCGTTAGGGCATTGGAGGCCAAGCGCCTAAGACGAGCGACCCAGAGGTCGCACCATCTAGGCCAGTGGTTGCGCTCATAGCGCATACCCAGGTGGTAGCGCTGTACCTTGTGTGCCGAGTCCCAGAGGGCAGAGTCATCCTCCCACAGGGGGACAAACTCGCGCCCAGCATGCTGAGCAAAGAAGTCGTGTAGCTCATCTTGACAGAGGAGGGGAAGGTCTACGCCTGAGCGGATATGATAGTAGCTATAAGGCTCTCCGCTCTGATAAGCCGTTCGCATCAGTAGTAGCTCCGCCTCCATGATGCTGGTATGCCCCCAGCGGACATCTAAGCGCCTGGAGAGGACGATGAGACCAGCGCGGTGGCAACGGAGCGTTGAGGGAGAGAAGTCTCTCCACTTGCTGTCGGCATGGATATAGATGTCGTTGCGCTCATCGTCGAGACATGCGATAAGCGTCTCCAGCATAGGCTGGTCTCCGTGAGCCATGATGAGGTAGGCGTGCCGAGCGGGTGGCGTCATAGGCTAAGAGTACAATAGAGCGTGTACCAAGGGGAGGGAAAGAAAAAGCCCTGTGCCACTCACCCAGGGCCATAGGCTAAGGGGAGTGGCACAGGGACTAGGGACTGTTGTGTGAAGCGTAGACTAGGCGCCGAAGTCGTCGAAGTAGAGCGAGCTACGCTCTACGCCTAGGTTGTCGAGCATCGTCTTGACGGCGTTGGCCATAGGACCAGGGCCGCACATGTAGTACTCGATGTCTTCGGGAGCCTCGTGCGTGACGAGATAGTTGTCGTGGATCACCTGGTGGATGAAGCCAGTATAGCCATCCCAGTTGTCCTCGGGCTGAGGATCAGAGAGAGCAATATGGAACTTGAAGTTGGGGAAGTTGCGCTCGATCTCGCGGAAGTCTTCTTCGTAGAAGATCTCCTTCTTGCTACGCGCCCCGTACCAGTAGCTGACCTTACGTCCCGTCTTGACGGTGTTGAAGAGGTGCAGGATCTGAGCACGCAGAGGTGCCATACCCGCTCCACCACCGATGTAGAGCATCTCAGCCTCGGTCTCCTGGATGTGGAAGTCTCCGTAGGGACCACTCATCTTGACCTTGTCGCCTGGCTTGAGGCTGAAGATATACGATGAGGAGATACCAGGAGAGACGTTCATCCACTTGCCCGTGGCGCGATCCATAGGAGGCGTGGCGATACGCACGTTGAGGGTGATGATGTTGCCCTCGGCGGGATAGTTGGCCATCGAGTAGGCGCGCACCGTCTCGGTATCGTTCTTGCAGGTCAGGCTCCACATATCGAACCTATCCCAGTCCTCTCTAAACTTGTCCTCGATAGCGTAGTCGCTGTACTTGATGTCGTACTTGGGGATGGTGATCTGCGCATAGCTACCGCTCTTGAAGTTCATCACTTCGCCCTCGGGGAGCTTAACCACAAACTCTTTGATGAAGGTAGATACGTTGCGGTTGGAGATCACCTCACACTCCCATTCCTTGACACCAAAGACCTCTTCGGGCACGAGCACCTTCATGTCTTCCTTGACCTTCGTCTGGCAGGCCAGGCGCCAATGCTCCTTTTGCTCGCGACGAGAGAAGAAGCCCTGCTCGGTAGGTAGTATCTCACCACCTCCCTCTACGACACGACAACGGCACTGACCACAGCTACCACCACCACCGCAGGCGGAGGAGAGGTAGATATTCTGTCCCTGCAGGGTCGAGAGTAGTGTCCCTCCGATGGCGACATCAGCATTGAGTTCGTCATTGACGTTGAGCTTGACACTCCCCGAGGGGACGAGCTTGCTTTTGGCCACCAGCAGAGTGATCACCAGCACAAGGGTGATGACGAGGAAGACCGCTACGCTTATATAGATAATACTCATTGGATTGTTATCTTAATGCTTGAGGTTTGTAGAGACTACATCTTCACGCCCGAGAAGCTGAGGAAAGCTATCCCCATCAGAGCGGTGATGATGAAGGTGATACCAAGACCCTTGAGAGGCTTGGGCACGTCGGAGTACTGGAGCTTCTCGCGGATGGCGGCCATGCCGACAATCGCTAGTAGCCAGCCGATACCAGAGCCAAAGGCATAGACAACAGCGTCGCCGAGGCTGTTGATACCGCTTGTACCCGTGAGCCCCACCTTCTGTTGCATGAAGAGCGAACCACCGAGGATGGCACAGTTTACAGCGATCAGAGGGAGGAAGATACCCAGCGAAGCATACAGCGAGGGGCTGAAGCGCTCTACGACCATCTCTACAAGCTGTACGAAGCTAGCCACCACAGCGATGAAGATGATCAGCGAGAGGAACGATAGGCTCGTGTCCTCATAGCCCTCGCCAAGCCACGACAGAGCACCCGTGCGGAATACCTGCGTCTCTAGGAGATAGTTGATAGGGAGCGTACATACCAGTACGAAGATAACGGCTAGACCCAGCCCGAAGGAGGTCTTGACATTCTTCGATACGGCTAGGTATGAACACATACCTAGGTAGTAGGCGAATATCATATTGTCCACAAAGATGGACCTAAACAGCAATGCTAATGATTCCATTGTACGTTGGTTAGTCTATTGATTATACGCCTTGTATTACTTCTCTTGCAACTCAGGGTTGAGTGAGCGGTGTACCCAGATGACTACGGCCACGAGGATGAGTGCCATAGGAGGCAGTACCATCAGACCATTGTTCATATATCCAGGTATCTCGATGAGCCCCTCGGCCGATGGCGTTTGGATGATCTGATAACCAAAGATGCTACCTGAGCCAAATAGCTCGCGGAAGAAAGCTACGATTACCAGGATGAGCCCATAGCCCAGCCCGTTGCCGATACCATCGAGGAAGCTCTCCCAGGGCTTGTTGCCCAGGGCAAAGGCCTCTAGTCGTCCCATCAAGATACAGTTGGTTACGATGAGCCCCACAAACACGGAGAGCTGCTTGGCTACATCATAGGAGTAGGCCTTGAGCACTTCGTTCACCAGGGTAACCAGTGTCGCTGCTACGACCAGCTGTACGATGATGCGGATACGCCCAGGGATAGTCTTGCGCAGTAGAGAGATCACCACGTTGGCAAAAGCCACTACGACCGTTACCGCCAGGGCCATCACTAGGGCAGGCTCTAGCTTGGCCGTTACAGCCAGCGCCGAGCATATCCCCAGCATCTGCACGACGACGGGGTTGTTTTTGCTCAGAGGCCCGATAAGTATTTCTTCGTTTCT
>JBGYQR010000066.1:0-8474 GCA_041839075.1 Porphyromonas sp. | reverse complement strand
CTACGGGCTATATAGTATGAGGGCGCAGTGGTGGACGGACTTTAGCATCAGTCGCACGATAGACGACTGGCGCATAAGTCTCACGCTGAGCGACCCCTTCAACACCAACAAGGCCTACGGGGAGTACGCCCTCTCGGGAGCCTCGATCAGCTTCCAGCGCAACTGGCACAGCCCCAGGGTGGGGCTCACCATCGCCTACAACTGGGGACGCAGTGCACTCAAGACCTCTAGCCGTCGCAGCTCGATGGAGGACCGCAAGCGCCTATCGACTACGGCCAACGAGGGGATCAACACGACTATAACCCTCTGACAAAAGGGCAGAGAGACTAGAGGGCAAGAACGAAGTAAGCGCCTCATCCAAAAGGAGGGCGAAAGGACGGGGGAGTTGAATAACAGAAAAACTTCTTTATCTTTGCTTGCAGAATAATTCTATCAATCAACCTATTCATTTACGATTACAAGGTATGAATACTCCATCTAATCTAAAGTACACCACCGACCACGAGTGGGCACGCCTAGAGGGCGACGTTGTCTATGTAGGTATCACCGACTTCGCCCAGGGCGAGCTAGGTGAGATCGTTTATGTCGATGTAACGACCGAAGGCGAGACGCTGGGTGCCAACGAGGTGTTTGGCTCTATCGAAGCCGTTAAGACCGTCTCTGACCTGATGTTGCCTATCGCTGGTGAAGTGCTAGAGCTCAACGCTGAGCTAGAGGAGCATCCCGAGCTAGTAAACGAAGACCCCTACGGCAAGGGCTGGCTGATCAAGGTTAAGGCTGAGAACGTAGCCGACCTAGACGGTCTGCTGAGCGCCGAAGACTACCTCAAGCACATCGGCCACTAATCCCCCACCCTAGACGCCACCATAGCGCAATGAACTCAGCACAGCAACAGCCACTGGTAAGCATTATCATGGGTAGCACGAGCGACCTTCCCATCATGGAGAAGGCCGCCGGGCGACTAGACGCCCTAGAGATCCCCTTCGAGATATTGGCTCTCTCGGCGCACCGCACCCCCGAGGAGGTGGAGCGCTTCGCCAAAGGAGCCAAAGACAGAGGGGTCAAGGTCATCATCGCTGCTGCTGGCATGGCGGCTCACCTCTGCGGGGTGATCGCCTCGATGACCTCGATACCCGTCATCGGAGTACCTATCAAGAGCACCCTCGAGGGGGTGGATGCTCTGCTGGCTATCGTACAGATGCCTCCAGGTATCCCTGTCGCCACCGTCGGCATCAACGCTGCGGAAAACGCGGCAATCCTTGCCGTACAGATGATGGCTACCGACAACGCCGAGCTCTACTCTAGGCTAGAGGCCTACAAGGAGTCGCTCAAAGAGAAGGTCGTGCGTGCCAACGAAGAGCTGAGTAGCCTGCGCTACAAGTACAAAACGAACTAATTGCTCCACCGGAGTGTTACTAAGCCGAGGGAGAGTGCCGTTGCGACAGCACTCCCTCGGCTTAGCTATTTGTACAGATTATAATGTCAGAACATAACCCTTCTCTCAAGAGCACCCCTTGCTCTTACCAGCGCAGGCAGTCCGTATCAGTATCCGTAGGAGGCACGCCCCTAGGGGGCTCAGCCCCCATACGCCTGCAGTCGATGGCCAATGTAAGCACGATGGATACAGAGGCCGCCATAGAGCAGGCCGAGCGCATCATCTTGGCCGGAGCCGACTACATCCGCTACACCGCCCAGGGGCGCAAAGAGGCGGCCAACCTCGCTCATATTCGCCAGGGCATACACGATAGAGGGCATCGCACACCGCTGATTGCTGACATCCACTTCAACCCCCATGCTGCCGATGAGGCCCTTGAGCACATTGAGAAGGTACGCGTCAATCCTGGCAACTATGTAGACACCAAGAGTGTCACAGGACGAGACTGGACAGAGGAGGTCTATCAGGAGATGCACGAGCGCGTCGTCGAGCGCTTTGGCCAGTTCGTCGAGCGCGCCAAGGCTCTAGGCAAAGCCATACGTATCGGGGTCAATCACGGCTCGCTATCAGAGCGCATGGTCATGCTCTACGGAGACACCCCCGAGGGGATGGTGCAGAGCGCCCTGGAGTATCTAGATGTATGCCGAGCACACGGCTTTGCTGACGTCGTCATCTCGATGAAAAGCTCCAACACCACGGTGATGACAGCTGCCGTACGCCTTTTGGCTCAGCGCCTAGACGAGGGAGGCTATCCCGCCTACCCGCTCCATCTAGGAGTGACGGAGGCCGGCGAGGGAGAGGACGGGCGCATCAAGAGCGCCGTGGGCATCGGCTCGCTACTGATGGATGGCATCGGCGACACCATACGCGTCTCGCTCAGCGAAGACCCCGAGTTTGAGATACCAGTGGCACGTACCCTGGTCGATTACATCACCTCACGCCCCCCGATGAGCGAGAGCTGGCTAGCCGTAGCCCCCAGCTGGGAGCGCTACAAAGAGCTCGCCCAAGGTGCTCGCAGAGGTTCGCACAGCATTGGCAAGCTCATTGGAGGCGACAACCTCCCCGTCGTACTACTGCCCCAGGGGTACGCTCACGAGATCAGCGACCTGGAGCAAAAGCCCGATTACCTACTCTCCCCTACGGGCGAGTGGCTCACCCTCTCTGGGACACCTATCGCTGGCACTACGACCCAGCGCCTAACGCCCTCTATGCTCGTAGGGCAAGAGAGCACCATCAGCGATATTGTCGCGCATCCTGAGCGCATCCTGCTCCTTGGCACCGAGGGGCACAGCCCCACTAGAGAGTGGCGTCTGATGCTCTCCATACTGCGAACCGCTGGAGCTAGCAACCCCATCCTGCTGGCACACACCTACACGACAAGTGATGCCGATACGTTTCGCCTCCAGGCTGCCGCAGACCTGGGCACCATTTTGCTCGATGGTTGGGGGCATGGGCTCTGCCTCTCTGCTCCGGAATTGCCCGTAGAGGTACTGGTCAAGACACAGTTTGGTATCCTGCAGGCGACACGCCTGAGGATGAGCAAGACCGAGTTCATCAGTTGCCCAGGCTGTGGCCGCACGCTCTACAACCTCCAGGAGACTATTGCCCGAGTGAAGGGGGCAACCTCTCACCTAAAAGGGCTCAAGATTGGCATCATGGGGTGCATCGTCAATGGCCCCGGCGAGATGGCCGATGCAGACTATGGCTATGTCGGAGCGGCTCCTGGCAAGATAGACCTATACAAAGGTCAGAGCTGTGTACGTAAGGGCGTAGACCAAAGCGAAGCAGTAGACCAGCTCATCGAACTCATCAAGAGCGAAGGCGACTGGATAGAGCCCTCAGCTCAATAAGCCTCAAGACCTCAAGGGCTCCCCTCCGCCTGGTGATAGGCTCAGCTAGCCACCGAGGAGGGAGCCCCCACTACCACCACCGATATGGAAGTAAAGATCATCAACCGCTCGCACCACCCGCTGCCCGCATACGCCACAGAGCTATCGGCGGGGATGGATCTGAGGGCATTCGTAAGAGAGCCTATTGTCCTCGCTCCTTTAGAGCGCAAGCTCATCCCTACGGGGCTGTCGATAGAGCTACCAGCGGGCTATGAGGCGCAGGTACGCCCACGCTCAGGGCTCGCCTACAAGCATGGCATTACGGTACTCAATAGCCCTGGCACCATAGACGCCGATTACAGAGGCGAGATAGGCGTTGTGCTGGTCAATCTCTCTGACCAGCCATTTACTATCGAGGATGGCGAGCGTATCGCACAGCTCATCGTCGCCCGCTACGAGAGCGTCAGCTGGCAGACGGCAGAGGAGCTCTCCGAGAGCGAGCGTGGTATCGGTGGTTTTGGCCATACGGGTACTAGATAGCCCATAGCTGCACTCATCCCCAGGCAGGCGCCATCCCCATCTACCGAAGAGGTAAAACAATCCCCCGAGCATAGCTATCTAGAGGCTATGCTCGGGGGATTGCTCTTGGGCTACCCAGTACGGGTAGCACGAGCCAGGCGGTGGTATTACTTGACGCCTAGGTCAGCTAGTACCTTGCTGGTTAGATCGAGGGCGTCCTTACCAACGGCAAGCAGCGTACCAGCCTCCAGCACATACGTAGCGCCATTGGCTTCGGCCACGCGCTGTATAGCAGTCTGCACCTTCGTTTGGATAGGAGCCAGGAGAGCCTGTTGCTGCTTCTGAAGCTCCTCCTGCATCGCCTGGTAAGACTGCTGGATGCGCACCTCTATGTCCTGCACCTCCTGCTGGCGACGGGTCTGAATAGCTTCGGGAAGGCTATCCTTCTCCTTGACGAAGGCCTCAGCCTTGGTGCGGTACTCGTCCTGCATACTCTTGAGGTCGGCCTCAAACTTAGAGGCGAGTTCCTTGAGCTTGCTGTCAGCGGTCTTCACGTCGGGAAGGGCAGCCATGATCTCCTGAGTATTGACCACGGCAACACGCTGCTGAGCAGAGAGGACAAGTGGGAGCGCTAGTAGTAGCGCCATAAATAGCTTTCTCATTTTCTTCTTTTCTATTGAATAATTTGGTTAGTATCTCGTTGCTTGCCTCGATGGGACTACTTATAGCCCATCGTCTGCAGTAGGATAGCGCTCACATCGATAGCAGGGTCGGCATAGACAATCTTGCCACTAGAGCGGTCGAAGATAATCTGCAGATTGCTAGCCTCAGCGAGCGTTTTGAGCGCCTGCCATACGGCACTTTGGATAGGTTTCATCAGTTCCTCACGACGCTTCACCAGTTCGCCCTCAGGGCCGAAGTACTTACGCTTGAGTTCGTAGGCCTCCTTCTCCTTAGCGACGATGGCCTCTTCTCTCTGCTGACGCTCCGCTGGGCTCAGCGCTGAGGCCTCAGACTGATACTTCTGATACAGCGCCTGAGCAGCCTGCTCCTGCTTGGAGACCTCGGCCTGCCACTTTTTGGAGAGCTCCTCGATCTGCTTGGTTACTTGCTCATAGGCGGGTATCTTGCCCATGACGAACTCCATATCGACGAGCCCTGTCTTCTGTGCCGACATATTCACCAGGCCCACGATGAGGGCCATGAGTGAGAGGATTAGTTTCTTGTTCATACCTTATAAATACTTGTAAGGGTTAAATGTTGCACTCGGTTACCCCTCTGCTCCTACCCGCTTAGATGTCTCGACCCAAGACGAAGTGGATGTTGCTACCACCGCGCGTCTGAGTGTAGGGGTTAGGACGGTCAAAGCCATAGCCCCAGTCGATACCCAGCAGTCCGACCATGGGGAGCATGATACGTACACCTAGACCAGCAGAGCGCTTGAGGTCAAAGGGATTATACTTGTTGGTGTCGCGCCAAGCGTTACCAGCCTCGAGGAAGCCTAGCACCCACACCGTAGTAGACTGCTCGAAGATAAGCGGATAGCGAAGCTCTATGGCCGTCTTGAAGTACGAATAGGCGTAGTCGTAGTTGGCACCAGCGATAGAGCCGTTCTCATACCCACGCAGTCCCACCGTCTCGTTCATATAGCTACTCATAGAGCCACTCATCATATCCCCCCCCATATAGTAGGTACCAAAGGGAGAGCGCTTGTACCTGTTGTAGCTACTAATGAAACCTCCCTCTACGCGTGCCATCAATACGGGCGTACGCTTGACCGTCATGGGGTTCAATAGGGGGATATACATCTTGCCGGAGAAATTCCACTTGTGGTACTCCAGCCAGCGATAGCGGTCGGCCTGAGTTAGGATGGGGCTAGAGTAATCCTTGCCGTCCCACAGAGAGTAAGGGGGCGTAAAATTGACCGAGAGCCTAAACTCCGAACCACGGCGCGTGAAGACTGGGTTGTCGATCGAATTGCGCTCGATGCGAAGCTCTAGGTTAATGTCGTTGGCAGCGCCATCGTGGAAATCCTCAAACGTGTTGTAGATCCAGTTGCGCAGGCGGTAGTGGTTGTAGTTGAGCCCCGCATAGATCTGAAACCAGTTGTCGGGCCAGCTCAGACGACGACCATTACCAATCGTTAGCCCAAGCATCGTCAGGCTCTTGTCCGAGTCGTATGCGCTCCGGTAGATAGAGCTCGACCCACCATAGCCTCCGCCATACATACTGCCATAGCCCATACCTCCGTAGCCGTAGCCACCATAGCCATAGCCACCATAATAGGGGTTGCTGTATATATAGTTGTTGAGCTGGTTGTTGTAGTAGCGGGTATCGATCGCCGTCGTGCGCGAGTAGTAGGCGCTCACTGAGAAAAGGTTGGGGCGCTTCTTGCCAAACCAGGGGTCGCTAAAGCTGATACTAATCTGGTTGTAATACTTCGCGTTACTCTGAGCGTTGATGGAGAGCTTCTGATTGTCGCCCTGTGGGATAATCCCCTTGTACATACTAGGGCGGAAGAGGTTCTGAATAGAGAAGTTGGTAAACGTAAAACCTATGTTACCAATGATCCCCGTCTGACTCCAGCCGACCGAGAGCTGCAATTGGTCGTTGCTCTTGGGCGTGAGGTTGTACTCAATATCGACGGTACCATTCTGTGGGTCTGGCAGTACGTCGGGGACGGACTTCTCAGCATCGAAGTGCCCGATCTGGTTGAGCAGGCGAAACGAATTCATCAAATCCTCACGGCTAAAGAGCGCGCCAGGCTTGGTGTACAGCTCTCGTCTGACGACATCCTCATAGACAATGTCGTTGCCACGTATCGTAACCTTATTGATGGTCGCCTGCGCGCCCTCGGTGATACGTATATCGAGCGAAACGGAGTCGCCCTGTACGCTCGTCTCCACAGGATCGATAGCGGCAAAGATATACCCGTTGTTGTAGTACAGGTTGCCCACAGCATCCTCATCGGTATTGAGGCGCTCGGTCAGCCTACTTTGGTTGTAGACGTCTCCTGGGCGCATGGCTAGCACGTGCGAGAGGGCTTCGCTACTATACTTGGTGTTGCCGACAAAGCGGATATTCTTGATATGATATTGCGACCCCTCGTTGATGCCGATATAGAGGTCTACCTTGCGGCTGCCATCATTGCGAGGCACGATGCTGTCGTAGACGATCTCAGCATCGCGATAGCCATCGCGGTGGTAGCGCGTCAGGATGTTTTGTAGGTCATTGCGTAGCTCCTCATCGACGAGCTTCTTGGTGCTAAATATCTCCAGCATGCTGGGGACAAGGCGCTTGAAAGAGAACGTCTCGTTGGTCTTCTTCATCGCCTTACGTAGCTGATCCCCCGAGAGCACCTTGTTGCCCGAGAAGTGGATCTCCCCAATCTTGGTCTTACCACTACGGTCGATGTCGATGGTGAGGTTCACGAAGTTTTTCTCGCCCTCGGCTGGCGTCTGCTGGATGGTCATCGTCATCTCACGATACCCCTTCTCATCGAAGTAACGCTTGATGAGCTGACGCGTGCGGTCAAAGATATTGGGCGAGATCTGCTGCCCCTTGCGGAGACCTATACGCTTCTCCAGCTCCTCGCGATCGCTCTTGCCGATGCCCGTATAGGTCACGGTCCCCACGCGCGGATTTTCCGTTAGCTGTATCTCTAGCCAGGCATAGTCGCCGACGTACTTCGTCACGACGACACGAGCATTCGAGAAAAATCCGTACTGCATATACCGATTGACGGCATTGGTCAGAGCCAAGCCGGGTATCTGAATGCGATCCCCCACGTTAAGAGCAGAGAGGCTCCTGAGCACATACTCGTCATAGCTCACGGCTCCCGTGATCTTGACGTCAGCGATGATCTTACTAGTAGGGTGCGCATAGCTCACCTCTGGCTCATCAATACGTGCGCCCTGTATGCGTAGGGTGTCTACGGCGGGGACGGATTGAGCCGATGCTCCGATGGCGGATACGAGGCTGAGGGCTAGGGCGATATATATTCTTCTCAACATTGTCGTAGGGTCAGTATTCTATCATATAGGGCTCCCATTAGCGCTCGGGCGCATCATCTAGGAGCTGCTCGCTGGTCAGGCCAAAGCGTCGCTCTCTCTGGGTATAGGCCAAGAGCGCCTCCACGAGCGCCTCTCGCCCGAAGTCGGGCCAGTAATAGTCAGAGAAATAGAGCTCTGCATAGGCGGCCTGCCAAAGCAGAAAGTTGCTGATGCGCTGCTCACCACCTGTGCGGATCAGGAGGTCCAGGGGAGGGAGCGAGGCCGTATCGAGATACTTATCGATGACCTCCTCGGTAATCTCCGTAGGGGATAGGAGCTCGTCCTCGACCTCTTCGGCTAGGCGCACGAAGGCTCTGCGTAGCTCATCTCGTGAGGAATAGCTCAGGGCAATGGCCAGCGTAATACCTGTGCAGTGAGCCGTGCGTGCCATAGAGTCCTCGAGACATAGACGAGCCTCATGGGGCAGTCTTGCCAGGTCTCCGATAGCCACGAGGCGCACGTTGTCCCTAAGTAGATCGCTCGTCTCTTGGTGTAGGCTCTGCACCAGGAGCCCCATTAGGGCGGCGACTTCCTCTTCGGGGCGATTCCAGTTTTCCGTACTGAAGGCATAGGCCGTCAGCACCTGGACGCCAAGACCAGCTGCGGCTCTTAGGGTTCTACGCAAAGCCTCCTGCCCCT
>JBGYQR010000065.1:0-4574 GCA_041839075.1 Porphyromonas sp. | reverse complement strand
CATTATCCTGAAGGTTAATCTCTTTATCCTAATGCATTTAAGAGAGAAGACAGGGCTATCAATCCCGCGCCTGCAGAAGAAGCTTAGCAGACACACTCCCAAACAAATCATTGCCCTAAAGCTTTAATGCGTCAGCCCTGGCTTGACACGCCGGTGACTTGATAATAAGGGGGGCTTTTTTTACTTTTGTTTGGGCTCATTACAGCCCTCCCCATTTAGTATATCAGACTCCATAATGAATAGATATTATTTCATCGGAATAGGTGGCATCGGCATGAGTGCCATAGCCCGCTACTTTGCTGCTCGAGGCGCCGCGGTAGCAGGCTATGACCTTACACCCTCCCCCCTGACGCTAGCTCTAGAGAGCGAAGGCATTCCGATACACTATACTGACGATGTGGGCATGATCCCCGAGGGCTTCGACAATGCCAGCACCATCGTCGTCTACACCCCTGCCATCCCCCAGGAGCACAGCGAACTTAGACATCTGCGAGCGCAGGGCAATAGAGTCATCAAGCGAGCAGAGATACTGGGGGAGATTACTCGCCTCAGCCAGGGGCTGTGCGTAGCAGGTACGCATGGCAAGACGACTACCTCTACCCTGCTAGCCCACCTACTGTATAGTAGCCATCTCGGGTGTAGTGCCTTCCTCGGAGGCGTGTCGGGCAACTACAAGACCAACCTCCTACTCTCGGAGCATAGCCCGCTTGTAGTCATAGAGGCCGATGAGTTTGACCGCTCCTTTCATCACCTAAGCCCACGCATGGCTATCATCACCTCGGCAGACCCCGACCATCTAGATATATATGGTACTCCCGAGGCATATAGAGAGAGCTTTGAGCACTTCACTTCGCTCATCGCCCCAGGAGGAGCGCTCCTCTTACACGAGTACGCCCACATCACTCCTCGCCTAAACGAGGGGGTACGCCTATACCGATATAGTACGGAGCGCCCAGCCGACTTTTGGGCTAGCGATATTCGCGTCGATAAGGGCAGGCTATACTTCCGCTGGCACTATCCTGAGCTAGGAGAGCACCCCAGCGGAGCGATAGACGTAGAGCTGGGCGTCCCTCTACGTATCAACGTAGACAACGCCGTAGCGGCCATGGCTGTCGCTTATCTAGAGGGGGCTACATTGGACGAACTAAAGGTGGCGCTAGCGACATTTCGTGGTGTGCACCGGCGCTTCGACAGAGTGCTCGACACCCCTCGACACACCCTCATAGACGACTACGCCCACCATCCCGTAGAGCTAGAGGCGGCTATTCGCTCGGTGCGCACCCTATATCCCGAGAGGCGTATCATGGGTATCTTCCAGCCCCATCTATACAGCCGCACGAGCGACTTCTATGAGGCCTTTGCCCATAGCCTTAGCCAGCTTGACGAGGTCATACTACTCGATATATATCCCGCTCGTGAGCGCCCTATGCCAGGAGTGAGTAGTCAGATGATCGCTGAGCTCATGACCTGCCCTGTCATCGTGCTTCCCAAGGATCAACTCCTAGGGCACCTGGAGGGGCGCCAGGACCTTCCTGAGGTCGTCCTCATGGTCGGAGCTGGTGATATAGATAGGCTTGTCGCTCCCGTGGGAGCTCTACTAGAGGGACGCGTATGAAACCGATAGTACGCTACATCCTCATCGGGCTTGTTGCCCTGATCCCTACCTGCTACATAGGCTATACCATATACAGCCTCACTCAGGGGGAGGAAACTCGCCGGCTCGAAGGTATAGACGTGTATATCAAGAGTGATGCAGGCGTGCAGACCTTCATGAACGAGGAGGATGTGCTGGCCGAGATGACACGCTCGGGTCTATCGCCGATCGGCACTCGCCTAGACTCGATAGACCTAGGCTATATCGAGCATGCGCTGGAGAGCAACCCTATCTTCAGTGATGCCGAGGTGTACATCAAGCCTCGCTCCTCACGTATGCGTGTGGAGATACAGCAGCGAGAGGCCGTATATATGGTACAGACCCCACGAGAGCAGTACTACGTTACCCGAGAGCGTGGCACGCTACCGGTCAATGCCAACTATGTCGTCTATGTCCCCGTCGCCTCTGGCAAGATCGACAAAGAGCTTGCCACGACAAGGCTCTACGACCTCATCGAGACGATCGAGCGAGACGAGTACTTTCGCCATTACTTCGGACATATCTATGTCGATGAGCGAGATGGCATTATCCTAACGCCTCGCATCGGACGGGCGTCAGTCATCATGGGGCACCAGGGAGATTGGGCCTGGATGCTCCGCAAGCTACGCATCTTCAACGAAGAGGTTGTACGCTACCGAGGGTGGGATACATTCGAATACATCAAGCTGGCCTACGGGCGACAAGTCGTGGCCAAGGAGAAAGAACCCAGAGCCCCTCTCCCCGACAAAACAATAGCACCAGACAGCACGGCAACACAGCCACATACCATACGACAGCAATGAGCATTATGACAGCAGAGGTATTAGACAAGATTATTGTCGCCATCAACCTAGGTAGTTCGCACATCTCGGGCATCATGGCGACCAAGCAGGGGGGACAAATCTCCATCCTAGAGAGCCACCAGATTCCCAGCCATGGAGTCATCCAGCACGGGTGTATACACAACGTGATGGAGACCTATCAGATCATCGAGGAGATCATCGATGTATTCTCGCGTAGCCTCCCCGAGGGCGACATTATCAGCGGAGTGTACGTGGGTCTCGACTGCCAGTCGATGCACAGCCGTCGCTTCTCCACTTCGATACGACTAGAGGGCGACGAGGGGGATATTATCACCGAGGAGCATCTCGCTCGCCTCAAGCAACAAGCCCAGGAGGCGCGCTATGCTGGCATGGAGGTACTACGTATCTCTGACCCCCGCTATTACCTGGATGGTTCTCGCGAGGGACGCCCCGTGGGCGTACGATGCAAGCACCTAGAGGCCGTCTACCAGCTCATCGTCGTACGTAAGAATGTGGTACAAAACATCCAGGCTGTCTTCAGCAAATTTGACAACCTCAAGGTACATGGTATCTTGGCCTCGCCTCTTGCCGAAGCCGCCGTTACCCTCACCCACGAGGAGGGAATGCTCGGATGTGCCTATGTCAATATCGGAGCCGGCACAACGAGCGTATCGATCTACGAAGGGCGACAGCTGGCAGCGCTGTATGTCATCCCCCTGGGTGGACACAACGTTACCCGAGACCTCTGCGACCTCAAGATCGTCGAGGAGGTTGCCGAGCGCCTCAAAATAGAGCAAGGCTCGATGAACCTCGATGTAGATCGGGATGCTGTCGTCGTGGTACCTCACTCGGACAGGACGCTCCGCCTCATTGACATCAATCGCTATATATCGGCTCGTATGATGGAGATCATGGGGAGCGTCATCAACGTCATCAAAAAGGCTAATCCTAGCGAACACGAGCCAAGCACCATGATCCTAAGCGGAGGAGCGAGCTATACCCGCGACTTCATCACCTCTGCCGAGGGAGCACGCCTAGGGGGTGTACGTCGCGACGTGCTCAGCGACTCTGTACCGGCCATCTTCCGCCGTCTGCAGACTGAGATTGGGCTTGTCTACCAGGCCTCCGAGGGATGCGTCAGTCGCCCAACACCCGAGGTCAAGGAGCTAGTCAGACTATTTGATGAGCCACAGCCCGAGCCCAACACCACAGCCACTTCCGAGGAGGACGATGACGAGAGCTACGAATACCCTGGATATGACGACACGCTGGGAGGCATACCCACCGTCCTAGACGGAGAGGGCGAAGGCTCAGATGATGAAGACGACGACGAAGCCGAGCACTCGGCCTCCAAGCGACAAGCATCCCAAGGGCGCAAGGGGCTAGGTGGTATGTTTAACAACTTCATGGCCAGGGTGCAGAAAACCTTTGATAGCCTCAATGGCAACGATGAGAATGATTAACCCCTAGACAAACTGAGTTTATGAGCGACAACTATATGATCCCCACGGAGCCTCTATCCTTCAACTACGCAGAGGCCACGGGTAAGCCCATCATCAAGGTTATTGGAGTAGGTGGTGGTGGTGGCAATGCCGTTACCAAGATGTACGAGCAACGCGATATACAAGGTGTCTCGTACCTACTATGCAACACCGACCAGCAGGTACTGGATGCCAGCAGTATCCCAGCAGAAAACAAGATTTGTCTAGGCCCCAACGTTACCAAGGGACTAGGAGCGGGTAACAACCCCTCTCGAGCCAGGGAGGCAGCCCTAGACAGCGAAGCCGAGATCCGCCGAGCACTGACGAGTGATGAGACCAAGATGGTATTCATCACCGCGGGTATGGGGGGCGGTACAGGGACGGGAGCAGCCCCCGTCATCGGACGTATTGCCAAAGAGACCGGCAAGCTCACCATCGGTATCGTAACCACCCCATTCGTCTACGAGGGGCGCAACAAGATCGTGCAGGCCCTGCGGGGTGTACAAGAGCTCAAGCAGCACGTTGATGCCATCCTGGTAGTTAATAACCAGCGCCTTATAGAAGTCTTCCCCAAGATGAAGATGAGCCAAGGGCTCAACAAATCGGATGAGACCCTAATGAATGCCGCTCGCAGTATCTCGGACATGGTCAATCATG
>JBGYQR010000064.1:0-3817 GCA_041839075.1 Porphyromonas sp. | reverse complement strand
TGGTTTGCTGTCTTGACCAAATGCGAGACCCCTCTCAAGGGAGGAGTCTCGCATCTGATAGCTTGGTTTGCGATGTCGCCTTTATAGCCTATTGCTGAGCCTTGTACTGCTCAAGGCCAGAGCGTAGCCACTGGATGTATGCGGGTACATCTTCGTTGTAGGCACGCGAGGGCGTGAGCGGATTGCCCTGGTGGTCGAGGGCTACGTAGTAGGGCTGAGCAGCAGCACCAAACTTATATCTCTGGAGGTAGCTCCACTTGTCCCCTACGGTGCGGAGCTTGGTCTTGCTACCATCTTCCTCCGTTACCTCTATGATCTCGGGGAGGCTCGTCTTGTCATCGACGATGAGGGTAATGAGGACGTAGTCATTGTCGATGATACTCTTGACCTCGGGATTGACCCATACGCTGGCCTCCATCTTGCGACAATTGACACAGCCATAGCCAGAGAAGTCGATGAGCACAGGTTTGCCTTGGCGACGGGCATACTCCATACCGGTCTCATAGTCGTCAAACTTGGCATGCACGGCTCCATCGTAGAGGCTGAAGTCTTGGGTCGTCAAGGGAGGAGCAAAGGCACTGATAGCTCTCAGTGGAGCTCCCCATAGACCAGGTACCATATAGAGGGCAAACGCCATGGAGACGATCCCCATAAACAGCCCTGGGATAGAGGTCTTGTCGCTAGGCGTGTCGTGCGAGAAGTTGATCTTGCCCAGTAGATATAGCCCCAGCAGGAAGAAGATAACGATCCAAAGCACCAGGAATACCTCTCTGTCGAGGATTCCCCAGCCATAGGCCAGGTCAGCTACGGATAGGAATTTGAGGGCTAGGGCTAGCTCTAGGAACGCCAATACAACTTTGACGCTACCCAGCCATCCGCCACTCTTGGGCATACTTTGTAGCATGCTGGGGAAGAGGGCAAAGAGGGCAAAGGGCAAAGCTAGAGCCATCGAGAAGCCTAGCATACCCACGGCTGGGCCAAGGTAATTGCCCATGGTAGCAGCCTGCACCAGGAGGGTGCCGATGATAGGCCCTGTGCAGCTAAAGGACACGAGCGAGAGCGTGAAGGCCATGAACAGAATGCTGATGATCCCGGTGGCACTATCAGCCTTTTGGTCCATCTTGTTGGTCCAGCTAGCAGGTAGAGTAATCTCAAACGCCCCGAAAAACGAGACGGCAAAAACCACCAGCAGCAAGAAGAAGAGGATATTGAAGATCGCATCCGTGGCTAGGCTGTTGAGTGCCCCAGCACCAAAGATAGCCGTAATGCCTAGCCCTAGAGTCAGGTAGATGACGATGATAGAGATCCCATAGGTAAAGGCATCTCGGATAGACTTGTTGCGGTCTTTGGTACGCTCGAGGAAAAAGCTCACCGTCATGGGGATCATGGGCCATACACATGGCGTCAGTAGGGCAATCAGCCCCCCGAGGAAACCATAGACGAAGATCATCACGAGCGAAGAGCCCGCCTGGGCATGGCTGGTGTCGCCGAAGGCTTTGAGCTGCTCGACCACGGGCTTCCAGAGCTCGGAGGTAGCAACGGCAGGGCCAGCCCCTCCAGCCTCAGCTCCCGATAGCTGTTGGGCCGAGTCTGCCCCAGCCCCAGCAAGCGTTGGGGCATTGGTCAGGCCAAGGCTTGCCGCCGTGTGCGACACCTCGAGCGTCGTTGGAGCTAGGCAGGTAGCATCGTTGCAGACCATATACTTGAGTGCTCCCTCCAGGGCGAAGGTCTTAGGGTCGAGCACCCGTACGCGCTGGCGAAAGACAGGCGAGCCTTCGTAAAACCCGATGACGGCACTAAAGTTGGGGTCAAACTTTTCGATCAAGCCGTCGGGACCCGTCAGCTTACCGACCAGCTCTCCGCCTACAATCTTGTCGAGGATGAAGACCGTAGGTTGGGGGCCACCCGTAACGTCGGTACCATAGAGGTGCCAGCTGGGAGTGATAGTAGCCGAGAATACGAGGTCGACCTCGCTCTCGTTGATAGTCTCAAAGCTATGTTGCCACTTGATAGCATCGCTCACCGAAGGCATTTGCCCTAGGGCTATACCCCAGGATAGCAGTAGGGTGAGCATCACGGCGACTGATTTGCGCAGAGGATACAAGAGTTTCATTGCGTTGGTTTATAGATATGTGAGTATAGGTTATTGTTTCTTCTTTGAGGGGGTAGGGCGCTTGTCTTGCCCCTCTACCCGAGGGAGTTTGAGCAAACGGCGGAAGTTGCCCGGTACGGGCTGGTCAAAGTTGTACTTGACGCCCGTGATGGGATGTACGAAGCTAAAAGCCGTTGTCTCCAGCGCTACAAAGCCTAGGTCTCGCCTGGGGCTCCCGTTGCGCCAGTCGCCCAGGATAGGGCGCTTGAGCTCGGCAAACTGACGGCGCAGACGATTGTTGCGCCCCCGTAGTAGGGTGATGGCCAGTAGAGAGCCCGTCTCTGTCGTCATCAGTGTGCGGTAGCGAGCCTCGCCAGCACTCGCTCCGCCTTGTACGCGACGGCTGGGCTTGCGCTTGTCCGTCTCAGTGCTTGCCGTAGGAGCAGCTAGATACCCCTCGGGCTCTGCCATATGTCCCTCGATGGCAACGGCAAACTGCTGATGCTGTACGTATCTATCCCAATGGGTGGTCATCTCCTCTTGTAGCTCCTGGCTCTTGGCCATGAGGACAAAGCCCGTGCTGTCTTTGTCTATGCGGTTGAGCAAGTAGACCTTGGCGTGTGGGTTAAACTTCTTCAGATGCTCCGACACCACCTCCATCGTTGTCTTGTCTCGCTCCTGTCCGCTAGAGACGGTTGGGATGCCAGCGCGCTTGTGTATCATCACCAGATAGTCGTCTTGCCAGAGGATCTCGACGAGCTTGTTGCTCAGAGAGGTAGGCAGAGGGGTAGGGTGTAGGGCGATGACGTCTCCGACTTGGAGAGCCTGGTCCCATTGGGTGGTAGGCTCTCCATTGACAGAGATGAAGCGGTCGCTCAAGAGCTGTTTGACAGTCGTGCGACTTCGGTCTCTAAGGGCTACCTGACACAGATACGCCAGGAGCGCGAGAGGAGCTCCCGTGTCCTCTACTTTGAAGTGTTGTAGAGGGCGCAGTTGCTTTGGGAGCTTTATGCTGGAGGTTGTTTTCTTGTTACTCATTACTTTGTTTTATCTGATCTGCTGGTGTGCCCAATGACGACATTGGCGTATATCATGAAGATCAACCCCAGCAGTAGCAGGACGATCCATAGTTGGGAACCATATCTATCGAGGGCTCCTAGGCGAGCGGCCGCACTGAGCACGAACATACTGCTGGCGAAGATATTCATCCGCACCAATCGCTTGGTACGCAGCTCGGTGGCTTGCCTAGAGTATAGGAGATAATACAGGCCATAGCCTACCCCTCCTAATAGATAAACAATGTGCGCGACAAAATGCTCAGTGATCCCTAGGGCAGCGCCCACAACGAGTAGTAGGCCACTGGTGATATAGAGGTATTTCATTGCTTAAAGTCTGTGTCTCAAGAGGATGTGGTATAGCCTTGGTAAGTGGGACTTCGGGAGGGCTAGTGAGCTACCTCTTCGTTGATGACGTAGATGTCCTCGCCAGGCGATTTCATCAGGTGCTGCTCTCGGGCAACGTACTCCACCTGGTCGGCTCCTTGATCTAGTAGCTGTTTGAGCCGGAGGCTGTCCGCCGAGAGCTGAGGAGCGAGCGTCTCGATCTCTTGGCGCAGGGAGGTCTCCCGCTCCTTGATGCTCCAGTAGTCAGAGATAGAGACCCTCCCCATCAGCAGAGTATAGGCGACGAAGAGGGCTACGACTACTATATACTTGCCACTGGGAT
>JBGYQR010000063.1:0-2723 GCA_041839075.1 Porphyromonas sp. | reverse complement strand
TTTGTATTTGTTTACCATATCGACACCGCCCCTGCCACTAGACAAGCAAGCCCTATGGCAGACCGCGTCGAATTGACCGCAAAGGTAATCATTTTTGCAATACAATCCTCCCCCACCCTATATAAACCTCTCGCCCTCCCTACCCTCTGCCTCATCTAGAGACAGCAAGCAGGGAGGGCGATGGGCTAGTTAGTACCTAGGGGATTAGTTTACTTGTGAGCCTCCTCGGACACAACGATCATCCAGCGAATGCCATAGCGGTCGGTGAAAGAACCGAAGTAACCGTAGAACACCTCTGCCATAGCATAGTCTACCTCTCCCCCCTGGCTAAGGATGGCAAAGAGACGATCGGCCTCTTCTCTGCTCTCGGGGTTTACACAGATGCTCTGGTTGTTGCCCTTGACCAGTGGAGCCCCTTGACCTGGGAGGTTGTCACAGCCCATCAGCATGGTCGAACCTATGTTGAGACAGGTGTGCATGACCAGGTGGCTATACTCCTCGGGAGCAGCTCCAGGCATATCCCCCATACGCATCGTATCGGGCGTGCCACCGAAGGCGCTAGCATAGAGCTCGAAGGCCTGAGCGCAGTCGCCGGCAAATTGTAGGTAGGGATTGAATTGATAGTTCATCTTCTTTGTTGTTTAATTATTATGTCCGTGAGGGGAAATGGCGCCCTGCGCCCCCTATCCCCTCATCTGTGATGATAACATTGGATGTACGCTTTTGGTTCACCCCCAGGGAGTTCAAGCCTACCTTAGGCACGGCTGAGCATCTCCTGGAGCTGCTCGACGGTAATACCCGTTACGATCTCTCCCAGGTGCGCCACCGAGATAGCTCCGCGCTCTTCGCTGATGATGACCACCAGGGCATCGGTCTTCTGAGAGAGCCCCAAGGCCGCACGATGCCTCAGCCCCAGGTCTTTGTTGAGGTCGGCATTGTTGGCCACGGGGAGGATGACGCCCGCAGCCGTGATCTTACCCCCCGAGATGACCATAGCCCCATCGTGCATCGGGCTATTCTTGAAGAATATAGTCTCGATAAGGCGCGCATTGACATCGGCCGTGAAGCGCTCCCCGGCGTGCATCCAGGGCGTGAGGTCCATCGAGCGCTGGACGACGATCAGGGCGCCGAGCTTCTTGCGCGCCATATTCATACACGCCAGCGTGATGGTCGCCACAAAGGGGCTAGAGACGCTCTCGCCCTCACCCTTGTCTCGAAAGAAAAAGCGTCGCACCCGACGCCAGCGACCAGCCGAACCGATCGTGGCCAAAAACTTCTTGATCTCCTCCTGGAAGATCACCACGATGATGATGAAGCCTATATTGACGAACTTATCCAACAGCGCCCCCACGAGCCGCATCTCTAGTATCTGAGAGATGATGATCCAGATGGCTATGAAGGATATTATCCCCGAGAAGAGCGCTTTGCTACCCGAGCTCTTGAGGATCGAATACGAAGCATACAGCATCCCCGAGAGTAGGAGGATGTCTATGATGTCCTTGACGGTTAGCGGGATCCACCACATAGAGGTATTGAGAGGGGCTAATGGTTTAGGAGTAGTCTAGAGAGCGGGGGCGAACTTGTTGCTCAGCCTCATACCTCCCGCTCGTATCGGTAGACGGGGTTCTCGTCCCCAAGGTTCGAGGCCATGAACTGCTGGGTAAGGCGTATGCTCTCGGTAGCTGCCCGCACGTCGTGCACGCGCAGTATATCGGCACACCCACCCACTAGGGCAATGGTATTGAGCACGCTGGTGCCGTTGAGGCTCTCCTCGGGGGTCGTCCCCAGGAGGCGATAGATCATACTCTTGCGCGAGAGGCCGACGAGCATCGGTAGCTCTAGGGCAGCCCTTAGGCGAGGCAGAGCCGACAGCAGGGTGTAGTTTTGCTCCAAGGTCTTGGCAAACAACCCAAAGCCTGGGTCGATGATGATATCGTGCTGCCCCAGCTCCCTGAGCCGAGCGACGCGCTCGACGAAATAGTCGAGCACCTCCACCACCAGGTCGGTATAGTCCGTCATACTCGCCATCGTAGCCGGCGTACCCCGCATGTGCATCAGTACATAGGGGATCCCCAGACGTGCCACCGTGGCAAACATATCGGGGTCGAGCGCCCCGCCCGAGACATCGTTGATGATATGCACGCCGTACTCCTCGGCTGCCCACCGAGCTACATCGGCTCGGAAGGTATCCACCGAGACAAACACCTCGGGGTAGCTATCGCGTATGAGCCTTAGGGCTGGCTCGAGACGCTGACGCTCCTCTCTGGCGCTGACCTCCATAGCTCCTGGGCGCGTGCTATAAGCCCCCAGATCGACTATGCTCCCTCCCTCGGTGATGATGGTCTCTATACGCTCACGTAGAGCCGCCTCACCTTGGATGCGACTACCCGAGTAAAACGAGTCGGGCGTGACGTTTACAATCCCCATCACCAAAGGCGTCGAGAGCGATATGAGCTGTCCGCGCAGGTTGAGTGTCTGCTGTTGCATCATGCTGTGTCCAAATGTTTCTTTAGTCCAAAGGTACGTTTTTTCGCAAAGACGCTATACGGAGGATTATAGCTAACTTCGCCCCCGTGGGTACACCCCGCTCACCGGGGAGGTAACATGGCCGTGTGCCCATACCCATTTGTCCATATCCACGTTATGAATACTAAGCGAACGATCTCCCTCGCCCTACTCATCCTCACCACTATGTTTTGCCTATTCAACCCCCTATCAGCACA
>JBGYQR010000062.1:0-2627 GCA_041839075.1 Porphyromonas sp. | reverse complement strand
GGGGATACTACCTCTATCGCTAGAGGCCTGCTTGGTACTCCGCTTTGCCCACTCCCGAGTGAGCGAGTCTTGTATGGCAAAGCTCAGCTCCTCTTGTGGATTCATCGGGATGGGACTGATCTCTGCCCAGTAGCCACTCGTCCTCTCGTGCGCTAATGAGTCTGTCGTAGTCGAGAGTATCTCTCTTGGCTCGCCAGTCTTATCTACCTCATAGGGACGAAGATCTCTCTTGGGTGGAGACACACGCATGGCGACCTCCTGCTCGTGCTGTCTCAAACGTTGGCGCGATAGCTCAGAGGCTCTAGGAGCTCCCTCCCCTTCTAGTAGCGTATTGATGCGTTTGCCCTCTTCGCTTAGGGAGACGTGTGTGTATTTGCATGAAGTGTATAGGTGAGCCTCCCCCTTGAGCCCCAGGATGGATGCTCGTATTATCAAGCGGTAGGTAACAGGGAGATATACGCCAGGGAGTATCTCTGATAGCTCGGCGGTGAGGTCTTGGTAGATGGTTTGGTTGAAGTCAAACTTCATCCGTATGGAGCGAACCGTCCAGCTGTCTCCGACGATTTGCAGTTCGCCCTCGCTATTACTGGCCGAAGATTCACGAGCCTCAAAACGGATGTGGTAGATCTCTTTACCTCCCTCTATACTTCGCCCCAGGAGACGATAGCGATATACGTTATAGGCCTCTGGCGCAATAGGGCTTAGGCTACTCCTCTCCTTGAACCCTGCGCCCATATAGGTGTCGTAGATCCCCATACTTAGGTGGCCGGTAGAGGAGATGCCTATCTCGACCCCCTTGGGAGCGGAGCTACGCTCGGCTAGTACGTGTGTGCGATAGTGACCAGGGGCAGTGAAAGATGTCTTTGCATGTGTCTCATTGACAAAGGTCTTGCCTGCTAGATCCTTGAGGCGGATATTGGGGTTATCAACAGAAACTCTTCTGAGCAGGAGGGGAACCTGCTCCAGTCGAATGGTCCCGCGTACAAAAGCCGTTTGCTCATAGCTTTGTAGCATCGCTCGATATATGGGCACTCGGTACATGACCCGTCGGATGATGGGATAGGCTGGGTCTTCTGCTCCACGCTTGGCTGATACCGTTAGCTCGGGTAGCATCCTGGTCAGAGGTTGTAGAGAGATGGACATAGGGCTACTCTCTGGATCATAGACCTTGAGTTGCAGCGTGCGACTTTGATACCCGACAGAGCGTACCTCTACGCTATACTTTCCCTTGGGGATAGATAGGCGAAATGCTCCCTCTGCACTAGTAATACTGCCGGACTGGAGCTCTGTGATATGCAGGCTTGCATAGGGGATACCCTCTCCTGTCTCAGCATCGACAACTTTCCCCGAGCGTATGATTTGAGCCGTCATAGTCGGGGCATATAGAGCTAGAGACAAGATACATATAAACCACAAGTGCCAACGGCGGTGGCCAGCAGCGGGGAGATGTCGGTATGCCATAGTGTAGGATCGTGTATGCGCTTTGTGCTCTGCAATATTAGCAACATATCTTGAATAACGGAAGGGGCTCCCTATCTACGTATCAGACACGTAGTAGGTAGCCCCTATCACAACACAACAACAAACAGATTGCTATCTACTCACTCCAGGGTTGGTGTGCCTCCGAGAGGTAGATAATGCTATACGGTGGGGAATCGAGCTTCCTTACTTTAGGAGTACGGTAAGCCCTTTGGCTCCGTGCGCGCCCATGACGAGAGATTGCTCGATGTCGGCCGTCTTGCTCGGGCCACTGATGAGCCCAGAGAACGGAGACTGAGGATGAAACTCCTTGATCTTGGCGAAGGCCTCGTGCATATTGTGTACGAGGTTGTTGCGGTCGAGGATGAAGACGAGGTTCTCGGCGATGAAAAACTGCGCGCGCCACTCCTCTCGTTGCTCTACCCAGCAACAGCCGTTTTCGCATACTCCTAGGGGTGTCTCTACAATCGTTACATCCGTGCCATTCATCTCCTTGGCGTTGCCAGCCTCGTGTGGGTGTGTGGCCTTGAGGCTTTCGCCAAAGTTGATGTCGCTGATGAAGCGCGTTGCCTCGGGGTAGAGCTCTCTGATGATAGCTCCTAGATCCTGTCCCTGGGCGACCTCTACGACCTTGCCTCCGACGGCTGCGACGATGGTAGAGAACTGAGCCACCTTGTCAGGGTATTCGATACCACGGAAGGCCTTGATGTCGGGATGAGCCACGCGCTCGTGGGTATATTGTCGGATATTGTCTAGTATCCTTTGCTTGGTCTTTGACATAGTCTTTCGTACTGTATAGGGGGACTACTTCTTGTGATTTTTGATCCACCACTCGTTGAAGCTCTGCTTGGCAAACTTGGGCAACTCGCGGTGCTTGCCCCAAGCGTTGAGGCTGTTGTAGAGCATGAAGCGGGGGAGGTTGTTGGCCACAGGAGCCATCTTGAGCGCTGTGTTGAAGAGCCCTGGGCGCTCCATTAGGAACTTCATCCCCTTGCTCATCATTTTCTTCTCCTTGTTGGCCACGCCATAGCCGTCTAGCTTCTGCCTCCAGCGGTAGATCTGCTCGCCTAGGTCGATCTTGACGGGGCAGACATTAGAGCAAGAGAGACATAGCGAGCAAGCCGATACGTTACCCGAAAACTTCTTGG
>JBGYQR010000061.1:0-3581 GCA_041839075.1 Porphyromonas sp. | reverse complement strand
CTGTTGTCCGAGAAGTATTCGAGCCCTCGCCTCAATATATCGATGCGATGGGTGAGATCGCTCCCCTCGAGCGTGGTGATGACTAGAGCGGTAGGCTCCGAGGGCTCTGTCGTCGCCCCCGCGGTTACCCTAGGCCAGCGCCCCTGGAGCGGGGCTCCGAGCTCGACCTCCTCGTACAACCCCTGTGGGTGCATGATTTGCAGAGCCTGGCGGATGAGCGTAGAGATGTCGCGGTACTCCTCCAGGAACGAATGCTTGGGCTTAGGGAGGACGAAGTCTTGGGGTGGCTCTAGCCAAAGGTGTATCTCCGTCTTGGCTCGGGTGGTGGCTACATAGAGGAGGTTGAGGGCATCGACAGCGTAGGCCACGCGCTCGGTAAGGTAGCGCGGGGCGAAGTAGCTACCCAAGAGGCGCGAGGTGTACTCCACAGGCAGGAGCGGCACCTGCTCGTAGCCGTCAAAGGGGGTCGGGCACCAAAGGAAATTGCCCCCTAGTCTAGAGGCATTGAGCTCCCACGTTGGGTAGGGGATGAGCACTACGGGGTAGTCAAGACCCTTGGATTTGTGGATGGTCGTTAGGGTGAGCTTGCGCTCCTGGTCGGGCGTCGTCAGTGTCGAGGCTCGCTTGCCCTGGCTATCGCCCTTGCCCTCCCATAGGGTGAGGAAATCGACCAGGTCGATGGAGAGGTCTTGCTGAGCGCCTAGGGCGATGTCCAGGAGCTTGATGAGGTAGGGGTTGTCGCTCCCCTCGGGGTCGAAGACCCACTTGTATCTCTGCACCAAAGCCTCGATGCTCTCATAGAGGCTACGCTTGCCCAGGGTGAGGAGGTACTCAAACTCGCCCTCGTCCCACGTCCGCCGAGGCGCTCCCCTTAGCGCCATCATCTGGGCGAATATCTCTCGTACCTCGTGACGAGCCAGTTCGCTCTCGGGCTGAGCGACATAGGACAGAAGGGCAATGATCAGGCGCACAGCCCTAGAGCGGTCTATCCTAAGTGCCTCTTGGGAGATGAAGTCCAGCGAGTAGCGTCCGCCCTCGGTCAGCTCGTCGTCTTGGCCAGCCTCCTCTAGGATGCGTGCCACCGCCTGTGCCTCTCGGGTCTTGCGCACCAGGATAGCGATGTCGCAGGCTCGGTACCCGCGCCTTTGTAGGTCTACGACTAGGCGAGGTAGCTGGTAGGCGATGCTCGAGGGGTCTTGGAGGTGCTCTGCCCTGGTCGAGCCTCCGCCCTCGTGGAGGTCGCCTCCGTCGTCTGTCTCGCTCCAGCCGTCGTCTTGACTGGAGGCCTCGCCATTATCTTGGGCGAAGTGGTGCACGGCTACAAGCCCCCGCCTCGTCTGGTTGCGCTCGGGGATGGCTTGCTCGGCATCCTTGTAGTAGAGGGTGAAGGTCTCGGCCAGGGCCTCGATACCTTCGGCCTTGGCCAGGGTGGGGTTGCTCTGCTGGCCTAGATGTATATAGTCGGCAAAGGCCTTGGTCAAGAGCTGGGGGAGATGGTGGTAGAGGGCGTTGTTGAAGCGCACCACCTCGGGCGCCGAGCGCCAGTTGTGCTCCAGGGTAATCTCCCGACTATAATCCGGGGCGGGGAAGTCTAGTCCGACCTGCTCCCCTAGGAGCCTGCTGTCGGAGCCACGCCAGCGGTAGATGCTTTGCTTGACGTCGCCCACGACGAGGTTGGCATGCCCCGAGGCAATGCTGTTGCGCAGTAGGGGGAGGAAGTCGAGGTACTGCATCGTGCTCGTGTCTTGAAACTCATCTATCATCTGATGATCGATGCGCGTACCAATCTTCTCATAGATAAAGTCGCTCGCCCCCTCGTCGCTAAGGATGCGGTTGATCAGGGCGGGCGTATCGCCCAGGAGCATCGAGCCCGCTTGGCGTTGCTGCTCGTGTAGTTTGCTCTGAATGTCGAGGATGAGCCCATAGCTCCCGAGGCTCGAGAGGACGACCTGCCCCGAGAGCCAGTCGGTGTAGCCCGCGCTGATGAGCTCGCCGAGCTGGCAGGCTAACTGGCGCAGGGGAGAGCTGTCGATCAGACGATTGACCTCGTGGTCGCTTTTGCGTCCTAGTGGCTCGCCCTGGCAAAACTTGACGAAGTAGCTCGGGAGACCGAGTGGTGGCTTTTGCTTGCGTAGCCAGGCCTCGGTAAGCTCCGTCGTCTGCGTGTGCAAGCAGAGCGAGAGCCCTCCGCTTCGCCCCCTAGAGAGGTGGTCGAAGTCTAGCCCCGTGTGCTCAAAAGCCTCTAGGGCTCGCCTGGAGAGGAGGGTCACCTCCTGGACGAAAGCCTCTGAGCGCTCGCGCAGTGCCTGCTTGAGGGCTCGGAGATCCTGGCGAGCCGGGAGCTTGCCCTCGAGGGCAAGGGCCTTGACCTGCTCGTCGGCCAGCAGAGCCTTGCCTAGTTTGCGCAGGGGCAGGCGCAAGTCAAAATGTGCCCCCGCCTCAAGCAGGTCGTAGGTAACGTCTCTGATCCAAGCCTTGGCATCGCTCGGTAGGCTGTCTTGCTCGGCGATAACCGCCGTGATGGCCTCCTCGATAGCCAGGTCGCTCTCGAGGCTAGGGCGTATGCCCCCCTGCAAACCGAGCTCTCTGGCGAAGCCTCGCAGGATCTCTTGGAAGAATGTGTCTATGGTGCAGACCCGAAAGCCCGAGTAGTCCAGCAGCATCCCGCGCAGGGCTCGAGAGGCGCGCTCTCGTAGTGCCTCGGGCGAGAGCCCTAGTGCCTCGGTGAGCATGGGGGCGAACTCGGAGGCCTGGTCACTGGCTAGCCGGTAGAGCTCCGAGGTGATACGCCCCTTCATCTCCTCGGTCGCCTTGTTGGTGAAGGTGACGGCCTGGATACGCCTATACCCCAGTCCACTAGGGAGAGCCAGGCACAGGCGCAGATACTCGCCCGTGAGGGTGTGGGTCTTGCCCGAACCTGCCGAAGCCTTGTAGATGGTGAGCATGCCTAGTCCTCCTCGGTGAGGTGGTCGAGGCGTTCGTCATCACGACCACGGTTGTGGTAGAGTCGTCGTAGAGGGTTGCGTGTGGCCTGGGCGTGCGCTGCCCGAGCGCGATACATATCTATACCCTGGTAGATGGCCGAGCGTAGCGAGTCGGGGCTGGCCAGCCCTTTGCCGGCGATGTCGTAGCCCGTGCCGTGGTCGGGAGAGGTACGTATGATGTTGAGCCCGAGGGTGGTATTGACCCCCTCGTGCATATATAGGGCTTTGAAGGGGGCTAGCCCCTGGTCGTGGTACATGGCCAGGATAGCATCGAAGCTCTCGGCCTGACCGCTCTGCCAAAAGCCATCTGCCGCATAGGGCCCGAAGACGATGTGCCCCTCCTGGTTGAGCTGCTCGATGGCGGGGCGGATGATGGTCTCCTCCTCCCCTCCGATGAGCCCTCCATCGCCCGAGTGGGGGTTGAGGGCGAGCACCGCGATGCGAGGTTTGACAACCCCAAAGTCCTTGATGAGCCCCGCGATCAAGAGGCGCACCTTGCGGGCGATGAGCTCGGGCGAGAGGGCTCGGGCGACTTCCGAGACGGGGATGTGCTCGGTGGCTAGGGCTACACGGCAGTCGCCTGCCACCAGGAGCATG
>JBGYQR010000060.1:0-2768 GCA_041839075.1 Porphyromonas sp. | reverse complement strand
GCGTACGCATCGCGCCCATACAGGGAAGCGGAGGTCGTAGCAGACCAGAGGCATGATGCGCCAGCCTCTAAAGGTGAGGATCTTGCGCTTGCTTGCTGGGCAGACCATGTCGGGCTCGCCTCCGAGGGCGAAAAGGTGGCGCTTGTCCTGGTGTTGCACTTCTGTCCCATCGACGAGGACGAAGCGGTTGTAGACCTTACCCTCAGTATCGTAGGCCAGATAGCTCCCCGCGATGCCTACGCCGTATCGCTGGCTCTGAGTGATGAGCCACCGATACACTATGCCTTCGTCTCCCCAAGCGTCGGCGTATTGGGCAGCTTCGATAGAGAAGCCCGTCGAGAATACCTCTGGTAGCACGATGAGGTCAGCCTGAGCCGATGCCTCCTCTACCTGTCTAGAGAGCTGGTCGAGATTGGCCTGGATGTCGTTGGACACCAGGTCAGTTTGCACTATGGCAACGCGTATGGGGCTAGGCATTGAGGTCATGAAAGAGGTGGGGGTGCTTAGCTTGATAACTATGATACTGGCTACGTATATAGGAGAGGTCTTGCTCTATATCGCCCGTGGGATGAAACACCTGTATGATGCCGACCTCCCGCTTTTGGTAGTCGATGACAGCTAGTTCGATCGGGATAGCCGCTGCCATTGCAATACGATAGAAGCCCGTACGCCACTCCTCTCGGAGGCTACGTGTCCCCTCGGGGGTAATGGCGATGTGCATCTCATCCTGAGCTGTAATATCCCTAGCTAGCTGAGCGACCATATCCCCCTTGTGGGAGCGGTCTACGGGCACTCCGCCCATAGCCCGGAGGAGGTACCCCAGGGGAAAGAAAAACCAATCCCGCTTCATCAAGAAGCCGTGGGGCTTGCCTACCGACATGTAGAATAGCTTGCCGATCAGGAAATCTATGTTGCTTGTATGGGGGGCTACGCAGATGATGCTACGAGCAGGTTGCTCACTGGGTAATGGAAGGGCGCGCCATCCAAGACGTCTGAGCAACCACGCTGCTATCTTTTTCATGCTTGATGTATATGAGTGATCTACAATCTATTTGCTTACCTCTAGGCTAAACCCTACGGGGAGGAAGTCCTCCACGTTGCCACCGAAATGGAGGAGCTCCCTGACGACGGTAGAGCTGATATGCGTCAGCTGCTGCGAGGCAGGTAGTAGTACCGTCTCCATGCCGGCGATATGCCTGTTGAGATCAGCCAGGGTACGCTCATACTCCATGTCGGTGCTAGAGCGTACCCCTCTGAGCAGGAAGCGTGCTCCGCACTCCTGAGCGAAGGCCACCGTCAGACCATCATAGACGAGCACCTCTACCCTGGGGTTGTCAGCATAGAAACGCTGTATCTGCTCCTTGCGCTCCTGGCTGGTAAAGAGGTAGCGCTTGCCCTCGTTGATACCTATGGCGATGATGACCTTATCAAAGAGTGCTAACCCCCTCTGTACAATGTCGGCATGGCCTCGAGTGAAGGGGTCAAACGACCCCGCATACATAGCCGTTGTATTCATCATCTTGCTAGCTAGGCATGAGGTCTATAATCTCCTCATCAAGAGGCGTTAGGTTCTCCACTCCAGTGCTGGTTACGAGATAGGTATTCTCTATACCTACGGCGCCAACCTCGGGTAGGACGAACTTGGGTTCGTAGGCGATGACCATCCCCTCGATGAGAACATCTCGACTACGCCCCGTGAGTACCGGAAGCTCGTTGATTTGTAGCCCTAGGCCGTGTCCGACGAATTGTGCTTGCTGTCCTAGCCCCATGAAATACGGCTCTGCGCCCTCTGCCCTAGCCAGCTCTAAGCTACGATTGTAAAGCTCGGCACAGCTGGTACCAGTCCTGGCTCCTTGCATAATCTCTCGGTGCATGCGCAGACTCAGCGCATGCAGGCGATAGGCCTCGTCAGAGAGTTTGCCCAGCGAAAACGTGCGCGTCATATCAGTCAGGTAGGCACCATAGTTGCCCGCCATATCGACCATGATGGACGTCCCAGGGCGGATCTCAGTTCCGCTCGCCCCTAGGGGCATAGCCGTCGAGCCTGCTCCCCCCATGGCAAAATCGTATGGTGAGGGAGCCGAGGCATTAGTACCCGTCAGTAGGCTACCCATATGGATCTCCATGGCAGAGCCGAACGTGCGAAAGATGCCCACAGAGCCACTCTGACGCATGGCGCGCTCGATCTCTATCTGAAGCTCTAGGTCAGTCATCCCCAGGCGGTAGAGCTGGGGGATTTGCCGGTAGACGGCCATATGTCTCTCCGCCCCTAGTCGGGTGGCAGAGATCTCCTCGCTCGTTTTGACCATACGGGCAGTACGCAGTAGCTGGGTGGCATTGGCTATGGTCGCCTCGGGGAATAGCTTGCGCTGTCTCTCGATGTCGCTATATGCCAGCTCGTCCAGCTCCAGGGCGACAGACTTGATATGGCTAGTGTCTGCCAGCTGAGCTAGATCCTCAATCTTGCGGATGTAGCGTACCTGCTCACTCTCGGGGTAGGTCTGTGGGCGTCGTACCAGGTATAGGGGCTCGCCCTCTAGGGGGATATAGGCTACCCCGGAGTAGATTTGCCCGAAGAGGTAGTATAGGTTTACGTTGGAGGCGACAAGCATCGCCTCTATATGCTGCTCACGCATCAACTGCTTTAGGCGTGTGATACGTAGGTTATGATCGGGGTGAAACATAAGAGGATAATTGATTTGGTCTTAATGTGGTCTACAAACAGCCTCTACTCTATCCTAGGCATTGAAGGCCGAGGGGTCTATATC
>JBGYQR010000059.1:0-9112 GCA_041839075.1 Porphyromonas sp. | reverse complement strand
GCCAACCTCAGCCCCGAGGCCAAGGAGCAGCTCAAGAAGATCAACGAGCAGCTGGCGAGCCTGAGCAACGAGTTCAACAACCTCGTCAAGGACGCCACCACCGCTGCTGGCATCCTCGTAGAGACAGAGGCAGAGCTAGCTGGGCTCTCTCCCGCCTCTCTGGCGCAGGCCAAGGCCGATGCCGAGCAGGCTGGGCACCCTGGCAAGTATATGCTCAACATCCAAAACACGAGCCGCTCGGCCTATCTCAGCGAACTAGATAGTCGTGAGCTACGCCAGCGCCTGCTGGAGGCTTCGCTGGGTCGCAACGAACTCGGAGACAAGAACGACACCCGCCAGATCGTCAAGGACATCACCCGCCTAAGAGCCGAGAAGGCCAAGCTCCTAGGCTTCGACAACTTCTCTGCCTGGACGCTCCGCGATCAGATGGCGCAGACCCCTGAGAACGTGTACAGCTTCATCTCGCGCCTGGTGGAGGCCTACCTCCCCAAGGCTGCTGCCGACGCTAAGGAGCTAGAGGAGTTTGCCCGTCAGACGGCCGGAGCTGACTTCAAGCTCGAGTCTTGGGACTGGGACTACTACGCCGAGAAGCTACGCAAGGCCAAGTACGACCTGGACGAAAACGACATCAAGCCCTACTTCGCCCTCGATAGCGTGGTAGAGAAGGGCATCTTCTACATGGCCAAGGAGCTCTATGGTGTTACCTTCAAGGAGCGCAAGGACCTCCCCGTCTATGGCGAGCACGTCAAGGTCTACGATATGTTTGACAAGGATGGTAGCAAGATGGCCATATTCTACACCGACTACTATCGCCGTCCGACCAAAAATGGCGGAGCCTGGATGAGTAGCTGGGTAAGCCAGAGCCACCTGCTGGGCAACAAGCCCGTTATCTACAACGTGTGCAACTACGCTCCTCCTACGGGTGGCGAGCCCACGCTGCTGAATATGGACGAGGTAACGACCCTCTTCCATGAGTTTGGACACGCCCTGCACGGCCTATTCTCCGACAGGAAGTACGAGATGCTGAGTGGCACGAGCGTATCGCGAGACTTCGTGGAGATGCCCTCGCAGTTTCACGAGCACTGGGCGACACACCCTGCGGTGCTAGCTAGCTATGCCAAGCACTACAAGACGGGTGAGGCTATGCCCCAGGAGCTGGTAGATAAGATGAAGCGCGCCTCTACGTTTAACCAGGCCTACTCCCTAGGCGAAAACCTCGCAGCCGTCATCGTAGACCTAGCTTGGCACACGCTCTCTACCGAGACGGAGGTCAAGGACGTGGCCGAGTTTGAGCGCGAAGCCCTACGCAAGATGGGTATGCTCAACAGCCAGATCCCTCCTCGCTACCGCACGACCTACTTCCGCCACACCATGGGCGGGGGCTATGCCTCGGGCTACTATGCGTACCTATGGGCTGAGGTGCTGGACAACAACACCTACGACTGGTTCATGCAAAACGGAGGGCTCACGGCCGAGAATGGCCAGCGCCTAAGAGACGTCATCCTCTCTAGCGGCAACTCACGAGACCTCAACACCATCTTCCAGGAGATGACGGGTCTCTCTGAGCCCAACATCCAAAGCCTGATGAAGGCTCGTGGTCTACAATAACCTCTAGCCTAGAGCCCTATCCGCCCCTGCCTAGACCAGGGAGATGGCGGAGACGGCAGGGAGGAGCTATGCACGCATCACCGATGCCCGCATAGCTCCTCCCTCCTTTTTTGCCCTCGCCCCTCGGACGAGCGAGTGGCTCCCGCACTAGGGCAAGTAGTTTGGGGCTATGGACAAAGAGGCACAACGCCCGAGAGCGAGAGGGGGAGGAGGGAGTACAGCCACCTTCAACTGCACAGCCTCAGGGGGTAAGGCAGAGAGGGCGTTTGGAGGCTAATCTTTTTTGGCATATCTTTGCATCCGTGATGATGAACAGCAACAATTCTTCAAAGAATGTACAGCTTCGCAATGGTCTTACCGACAAGACTGCATTGCAAAGCACCCTGGAGCCTAAGGCTACCAGTGCCTTGCTGTCCTCTGGAGCAAAGAGCGCCCCGAGGCGTTCTTTAGGTAATTTAGTTACCCCCCCCCACATACTTCAGAAAATAAGGAACTAGCGCTCCACTCGCTAGTCCTACACCTATATCTAGGCGACATCCCCCTCCCGGGGGGATGTCGCCTAGTCTCGTTTGTGTCCATGAGCATCAAAGAAGCAAAGTTCTCCACAATATGAAATGCAACCTCTATCCCTATGTAGCTCCCAGGGCGAGCATCATCTCTCTGCCACACCGCTACAACTTGCTTACGTCTCTCTCTAAGCCAGCAAATATCGAAGGCGAGTTTGACGACTTTGACAACCTCGATGAGTGGCTAGGAGAGTAAAGAGTAGCAAAGTCCCCTCTCAAAAAGAGTAGACAATTAATAAACCATTTAATCAAAAAACAAAAGCAATGAAACTGAACAAGATCTGGGCAAGCCTACTAGGTATGCTCGCCCTCACGGCTTGTAGCAACGAAGCGGATACGCTGGAGACCCCAGGGACCCCGAGCTCAGACAAGCCCAAGACAGAGCGCGTGCAGGTAGACCTCTCGGCGGGAACCGACGAGAACACCCTGCGTATGAACTACAACATCGGTACAGATGGGGGTACAGCAGGCCTAGCCATGCCCGAGAAGGATCTCAACATCTACCTCGTGGTAAGGCGAAGCGACAACCCCGACCTAGCCTACACTCAAGTGGTCTTCAAGAAGACAGCTGGGCTCGCCCACGCTCGCTACACAGGGCAGATCAACATCCCCGCTGCACCCAGCACAGGAGCTGAGGCTAGCCCTACCTATGAGATTGCAGCCATACTGCTATCTGAGGTAGGCAAGGAGGCTTCGCCTGTGGCCACCATTGACCCCGCAAATCCTGCCAAGGTCAATTTCGTCCGTACGCCTGGCATCCTCAAAGCGACCGAGGCTGGTGGTAAGAAGACCCTCGACATCAATGTCCCATACGTGGCGAACTGGACGACGCTGACAGTACCCGCCGCAGGAGGAGCGGTCAATCCGGTCTCCCTTCTATTCGGCCCCAAAGGAACACTCCTGCGCATGAAGGTCAAGAACATGGCGACTGCCGAGGTCAAGCTCGACCGCTTGTACATTTCCTCCACCGCATTCCTACCCAACGGAGCCATGGTCTTTAGTAAGACTGGCGCCCCTACCTGGGCAGCCGATGGCCTAAGCGCAATGCACGGAGCCTCTTATGCACTCCCAGAGGTCTTGACACTGCCTGCCATACAATCAGGCGTACCAGGCACCTCAGACTGGTACTACATCTGGATGATGCCCACTACGTTTGTCGAGCCTGTGACAACCATTGGGCTAGTCAGAGAAGGGCTAGATCTAGCGGTGCTAGCAGACCAGCAACAGGTTGTACGTGGCTTCAAGTCATCTAAGAGGCTACCCGAGGGTGTCGTACCCATCACGCTAGTCTTCTCGCCCAGCGAAACTAGTGGTTCGTTCTCCGACTTTATCAATCATCCTGAAGATGTCTTCACAGACGAGGGCACGGCTCCTACCCGCCCCAAGATGGCTCTAGAGTACGTGGCAGAGCGTAACCTAACGCAAGCTGGCAACGCCTTTGTAACGGCCGACGCCGAGTCGCCAGGATACTTCTCTTGGGCTGATGCTCAGACCCAGTTTGGGCAAGGTAAGGTCATCACCATCGAGGGCAAAAACTATCACCTCCCCTCGTCTGCCGAATGGTTGGGTGTCTTCGGAGCCTGGAAATATGTCTTCTATGAAGAATACCACAGCTACTCTAATGTGCCAGAGGTCATTGAGGTTGCTGGCGTATATGGTGCCTATACAGCGGACTACAGGAACGTAAGAACACAAACGGAGGGTATGACCTATGCCCTACGCTTCAAAAGTCCGGACAACAAGATGCTCGTGGCCTACCGCTACCGACGCATAGGAGACTTCCAGAGAGAGACAACGTGGACGGGGACGACCTATCCGCACATCGAGGTAACAGCGCGCTACCTAGGCCCAGACAAGGCACATCTGACGATCGGCGACATTGCCCAGGCGTCATTCTGGACCGATAGCTCTGCCGAGTATATCGTGCGCAGGTTCCCTACAACAGGGGTCAACCTCAAGGGTACAGGACAGCCCTCGGCTCCTGAGGATATTTTTCACAGATACTTCCGCAGTTTGTACTCGTCAGCGAGAGACGCATCGGGAACAGCCTTCACAACAATGAGTAGCCTCTACGAGTCGCACGCCTACGATAGCAGTCATAGCCCAGCCTACGGCGCGGTAATACGCCTATTCAAAAACAAGGTAGACTAACTCCTAGCCTCTACGAACAAGCTTTCGCCCGTGTGGTCATCTGGCCACACGGGCGAAACCTTGTTCGTCAAGATAGCCTGTAGCCCGCTTGACCTCCAGCAACATAGTGGGATAGCCCAAGGGCAAAGCAACGGCCGAAAGGGGAGGTTGAGGGCGACGCCTCGGCGGGCACTCGTTGGCCTCAAATGTACGAGTACTTCTCTCCGCCAAAAGACCTAGGTCTTTTTTCAGAGAGAAGTGGTACGATTTTTTAGGGCTAGTACGCTCCCTCCACTAGCTAGATATTGTTAGCAAGATGATGTCGCCTTAGAGCGACTAGGCTATGACCTGAGGTATTATGCTCTAGCGTTGCATTTGATCCTGGACTCTGCAAACACATAGATTCCCCTAAGATTGTTGCATTGCTTGTCTATGAGCTATTATCTCCGTAGCGTTACCGCATCAAAATGTAGCTCCCTGGCAATCAATGAGCGCCTCTCCCCTGGTAACACAGATTGGGAGAGGCGTGTACAGAGATATAGCTTGCTCATCAACACCTCAAGAAGATGACGGATTTTTGATGTGCCAGCCCTGTGACGGGAATGGCATCTTCTCGTTTTGTTTTAAACTTTTTTATACCTTTGCGCTCTATGCTTCTTGAGCTTGAAAAATGACAAAAAGAGGTGCTTCTCGCACATTGTTTTTGAACTAAAAGCAAAATAAGTAGAAAAAGCAAACTGCACTTGCCCTCTGGCCTTGTTGGTCGCCTGGCATACCCCCTACGCGGTGTTGGACAACTCCTCGTCGTATCCAAAGCGGCTACGCAGGTGACTATGGCGCATCCTCTGATGAGGAGGTATGGGAGCGCTAGCTATAAGGCAAAGGCTAGAGCGATGGCGTGGTAAGGCTAAAACGGAGAATACTGAGATAGATATGATGATAGTAAAGATACTTTGGAGTATGGTCGTCCTCTTTGCTCTTGCTACTTGCAGAGCTAACGACGGGGATGAGGTTAAACTTTCGGCTGACAATGAGCCTGCGACCGAACAAGTACAGGTGAGCCTCTCCGTACAGCAACCCGACTTGCGCATGCTCTACAATATCACAGACCTCAACGAAGGAACGGTGGGGTCAGTGAACCTCGTCGAGGGGAAAAAACTCAACGTGCGCATAGCTACCAACTACACCGATAGCAACAGCAACCCTGTGATACAAGATGTGGTATTTACCCGCACAGGCCCCACTACCGCCACTTACTCGGGTATGCTCAAGGTGCCCTCGGGAGGCAATGGGAGTTACAAAATAGGTGCTGTGCTCATGGGGGAAGTAGACGGCAATATCTATGCCAAGGACAATACCACCCTGGGGGATAAGGCAAAATATGCCGTAGACCTGGTTAGCTCTACGGCGTTTACTCCTCTCTCGTCTTCTCAAGTGTCGATCAATGTTCCTTACATGGCCAACTGGACAACGACCTCACTGGTCAGCAACTCAGCAAATGGGGGCGAAAAAGTGCTGCAACCCACCACGCTCAACTTTCAACCACATGGCACACTGCTACGTGTGCGACTGGTCAATAGCACAACCAGCAAAAAGACGCTTCGCTGGATACAGTTTGCCCAGGCTCGCTTTTCGGAGCATGCAACGATCAACTTCGAGGAGAGCGTCATCAAACCCAAAGCTCACAAACCAGTAGCCTCCACCTACACCTTTCCTAGCCAAACCACTCTGAACCAAGGGGCTACCAGTGGGTGGTACTACATCTGGCTGATGCCACAAGAGGCCACAGAGATAGCCAACCCATCTACGCCCACCGTGGCTTATCTATTCGACGGCAACAGACACTACAGGACGTTTGCCACCACCCAGGGACTTAGTGACAAAGCATCGACGAAGGCCACATTCACCATCAGCGATGCCGCAGAAGAAGCCAAAACCACGGTGACGATTGAGGCCAGCAATACGGTGATCGATGGTCAGGACCATTTCTTTAATGATGGCAAAATCACCGAATTGCTAATCCGGTCTAAAAAAACAGGAACCACCAGCTGGGCGCAAACCCAAAATGTAACTATAAAGAACTGCATCATCAGAGGCGGGATACGCATCATAGGGATGGGACGAAATGGAGAAGCTGCCGATGTCAAAGCCTCATCTATCAGTCTCGGACATACCGAGAGGGCGCAAGCTGCTGCACCAACAAAGATCACCTTGTCGAATGTGATAATCGAAACGCACCAAGGTATGACCTTGCTGTATGCTGCACCCGGGACGACTTACTTGACTGTAGAGAACTCCGTATTTCAGGGAGAAAACACTGGCTCAGGACCCATTGTGTATCTAGATGCCGAGAGTGGCTACAACGTGTTTCGCAACAATAAATTCAACGCCAAATCAACCCGCGAAGTGATTGCTTGTGATGGCTCGGCCTACAATCTGTTTGAGGGTAACGCCTTCAATATCATCACCAAAGGTGGCATCTATCTATACCGCAATTGCGGAGAGAAAGGTACCGTAAGGCATCAAACGCCCCATCACAACACCATCCGCAACAACACCTTTAACCTTCAAAACCTGGTCTTGGAGTCAATTTTGGAAATATACTATACCGAAAAAAACTATGGCGTATGGTTGGGCTCGAGAAACGGAGACAGAAACTACTGCGGTGCCGATGCTGATTACAACTTTGGAAGTGGTGCCGACGACAGAGACTTTGCAGATAACAACATCGTGATCAACAACGTCTTTCAAAATAACGCACGACGCTGGTACGTCAGCGACAGAGGAGCCAACAATCAGGTGAGCAATTAAGGGCCCAGGTCTGCATTAGGAACAGCTGCTTAGCTTGTACTAGGTACTAGTCAGAGAAAATGCCTACCTTTGTGGATACAAAGCACTTATACTTCGCGAGGGCAGCCACGGGCATCCTACTTACTCGGAGGCGCTCTACGAGGCTATTGCTGACGCGCTTGGGGTAGCCATTCATCTACCTGCTAAGAAGAGGTAATGCTTTTGAGTAATTCTCGTTGAGCATATTTTTCATTTACACGCCCCACCCCCTCCCAGCCTAAGCCAGGAGGGGGTGGTTTTGTATAGGCAGAGCTGGCTACCATTTCTCGTCCAAAAGAGTAGTACATCTCTCAGCAAAAAGTTCAACATCTTTTCGGCAAAAGTTCAACATCTTTTCCGAGAAAGATGTTGAACTTTTTTTTCAGGGAGAAAAAGGTCCAACTCGGGAGCCTCCCCTCCCTGCCAACCAGATATGACGTACGCTAGAGCGCCTCTTCCGAGAAGATAGGTAGGATAACCGAAGCAAATCCATAAATAGCTGAGCGTCCTGTATCTAATCGAGCTCTGTCCTTGACCTGGCAGAGTAGCTATGCAGAGGGAACGTACAGGCTGAGGGCGAAGCGTTTGTGATTTTGTCGATTTTTTGATGCGTCAGCTCCTAGCCGCATTAAAACATGTAGCCATTTGCAAATATATACATATCTTTGCCTGCGCACAGAGGGCAGAGCCTCTGGCAGAGCTATACAAGATCATTCATCCCTTTTCTTCCCAAGACATCACCTCCAATGATGACAACCATTATCACCATCTTCGTCGCCCTAACGGTGCTCAGCTTCGTATGGATGTACTTCCAGAGGCAAAAGCTCAACGCCAAGACCGAAGCCTTCCTGGCTCAGACGCCCAACGCAGGACGTATAGAGCTCATGAGCAAAATCGAAAACACCCTAATCCCCGGCTCGATCGTTATCGAGATGGTCGATGGCAAGCCCTCTGTGCTGGAGGGGAGCAACACCCTGCTGATCGCCCCAGGCAGGCACGAGCTGACCATGTCATGTATCTATACACTGACGACCAAGACGCGTACCAGCACCCTCTCAACCATGTGGGTAGACATCGAGCCCAACGCCACATACCGCCTACAGGCGACTTTCAACGGGGACGAAGACAACTTCACCTACCAGATTACCAAGGCCTAGGTCATGAGCTACTTCAGCGCTATCCGTCGCCTACTCTCCAACGCTTTCGCTGGTATGCGCATCAACGAGCAGAGCCAGCTCCCCGAGCAAGAGCTGAGGCTCTATGCCCTCGGGTGTCCCTATGTCTACCAGCAAGGCGGTACGGTCAATACGCGCTCGACGGGGGTCTCGTCGAGCCTACGCCGCAATATCCTAAGCTCGTGGTGGGGTATCAACTCGCGTGACGAAGCCATAGAGACGTTGCGTTACCTAGCGGGAGGGTCATTTGACCAAGTGGCTACGTATATCTTCAAGGCCTTTAGCTTCACCTCCGAAGAGCAAGGGCGCCAATACCTCATCGACGCCATACCCACAGCCGATATGCTCAATAGAGCCCTTCCCTATCTGGACAACCTCAGGCAGACCTACGACGGACTAAAGCGCTCGGGGGTTATCACTCGCGAGAGCGATCTGGAGCGTCTGGGGGTGTTGGGCTGGGATGCAGGGCGTCTCAACTTCGTCGCCCGCCTCTCCCTTGAGCAGGGCTACGTCACCCAAGAGGAGTGTCAGAGTGCTATAGAGCATGCCTACGAGATGGTGTGCGAGCGCTTTGACAGCTGGAGGGACTACGGTATGAGCTATGCCCTAGGTAGAGCCCTCTACGCTGGCAACGACGATATATGCCCACTTATCGAGGAGCTACCAGGGCTACCGCATCAAAAAGCGAGTACCTTTGTGTTATGAGTTTATTGGATTATCTATCAAAGCTAGAAGACCCACGCGTGGAGGGGCGTTGCAAGCATAAGCTGAGTGACATATTAGTCATCGCTCTAGCGACCTATT
>JBGYQR010000058.1:0-3684 GCA_041839075.1 Porphyromonas sp. | reverse complement strand
TAGCCCCAGCGTACGAAGCTTAGCTTGATGAGTGTAGAGAGCAGTACAACCAGCATGAGGATCTGTACAACAACCTCCATATACGTTTGGTGATTTGCTGGTGCGTGTGTCCTAGACCCTTTGCTTGCGTCGGCGCATCAGCCAAAAGAGCAGGGCAAAGATGGCTAGTGAGCCCAGGGCTACCCAGAGACCATTGAAGCTCATCCCCTCCCGGCCTTCCTGAGCCTGGTAGTCCTTCTTCATCACGATACCATCCTTGGCCTCTTTGGATTGCACCTCTCGCATCTCCTGGACGGCCGACTGGTACTGCTGAGCCTGGGTCTTGGGGGCTTGACCTGCGATGAAGTCTTGTAGCTTGGCGTTGCTCCCCGACATCCCTCCAGCGAATGCACCATGCCGGGTCGTGAGGTCTATGTGGAGCGACACTAGGCGAGCCGTCTGCTCGGGACTAGCCTGCCACATCCCCTTGCGGATGGTCTCTAGCATAATGGCTGTAACCTCCTGGAGGGCTGGGGCGTTCGTCTGCTCGAAGCGTTGCTGTATCCCGAGGTTGTGCTTGTCGGCTATGTAGACGTCGTATATCTCATCCCACAGCTCGTCGTCGATCAGCGTAGGTTTGGAGACCTCCCAGCCGTAGGTGTTGGTCAATACCTCGGTAACGCGTGCCAGACTGCTTGCTCCCCCCTCGAGCATCTGCTTGATGTAGACGGGGTTGAGTATGGTGCTGCGGCTCTCTACGCCTACGGCCTCCTTGAGGTCTTGTATACGGGCGTTGTTGCGGTTGCGGTAGTCGGCAAAATAGGCCTCGGGATCCTTACCCGTTACATGGCGGACGGTGAGGTTGAGCCCACCCATAAACTCATACACGTGGTCCAGGCTAAGCGCTCCCCAGGTATTGCTCTGGCGAGGCTGTACGACGACGTCTGTATCAGCCAGAGAGGCGCGGAATAGCTCTCGGGTAAACTGCCCCCAGCTCTCCGCCGAGGTGTACAGAGCACCCATGTTGTTGAGGTAGACCTCGGCGATCTCGCCCTCGCTCTCCCACTTGTCGCCAGCCTCTACCATCTCTTGTATGCCCGTGCCATACATGCCGTTGATGCCGCCGAAGATACGCTGAGTGGAGAGCTCTCGGGCTTCTTTGGGGCTAAGGCCTGCCTCCACCAGGAGCTGCTCGGTCTTGGTCGAGCCCTTGGCCACAAAGTTGTCTGCCTCGTCTCGGGCCTCGCTGGCCATCTTGATGGCTCTATTGACGAGCTCCAATCGGCTTGCGGCGAGGTCTCTAAACTGCCCCGAGGTCTGTATCACCACGTCGATACGGGGGCGTCCCAGCTCGCCCGTGGGGATCAGTCTGAGGTCTTGGACGCGCCCCAGTACATCGCGGATAGGCTCTACCCCGAGCATGTACAAGGCTTGGGCGATGGTCGTCCCCTCGCTCTCGATAAACTCGCTCGACCAGAACGTGTAGCTCACCTTCTTAGGGTACTCCCCATGGCGCTCCTGGTAGCTTCGTAGCATATCGTCTACGAGGTCCTTGGCCCTGCTCCAGGCTCGCTCTGTGGGGGTGATCTCCGCGTTGATGGCATACAGGTTGCGCCCCGTGGGGACAGCCCGAGGGTTAGCCACGGCATCACCTCCCGACGAGGGAGCTATATAGCCTCCTTGTAGGGCGTTGATCAGGGCATCCAGCTCTAGGCGGGGGCTTGTAGCCAGAGCATCCCTATGGCGTATGATGTTGAGGATGCTCTCCTCTAGCTCGATGATGGCGTGGGCTTCGTCGAGCTGCTCTCGGCTATATAGGGGCTTGGGGGCAGCCAGCGCTGTGTCGTTGCGTTGCTTCATCACATCGCTGGCGCGTTTGGGCTTGTCGCCTATCTTGGGGATCCAGGCTGGGTGTCCGCCGGATTTTTTCTTCTTCTTCACTCCGCTCTCGGCATCACGAGGCGCTGCCATCATCGGGTTGTTGATGACCTCTAGGTGCCTAAGGGTCTCGTGCGCCTTGGCAAAGTCCGCCTCGCTCAGCCCTGTATAGCTGAGTAGCTGAGCGCGACCGACCGCTCCTTGGCGCAGGACAGAGGCGACGAAGTCCTGGGCAGGCTCTAGGTAGCGCGCTCGGAATAGGCGTTTGTTTTGGCTGACCTCCTCGGTCGTCTTGCCTCGGAGCTTATCGACCTTGGCTTTGGCATAGGCAATGGGGTCTGTGCTCATAGCCATGACGGTCGAGTGTAGTAGCTCAGGCTTGTAGGCCTCGCCCGTTGTGTATAGCTCGGCGGTGATCTTCTCGGCCGACACCTCTTCGGCAAAGTTGTCCAGGCGCAATACCTCCTCGGGGGTGTAGGGGGTGCGCAGGTTGCTATCCAGGCGTAGCTCCCGATGTAGGCCCAGGGCAACGGCATGCCTCTTGACGGCGAGCGCAGATTGAGCTTTGCTCGCCTCGGTCTTGCTCTCATAGTAGGTCTGGATGGCGTCTTGCAAGGCCTTGAAGGTATGGCGGGTGCCACTCTCGCTAAAGCCTGGCGAGAGGTAGGAGACGACGCCTGCATAGCTACGCCGCTTGGCCATCATGCTCTCTCCGACGTTAGCTATGGTGTAGTAATAGAAGTGGGGGATAGCCCCGACCAGCTGATCGGGCCAGTCCAGGCGCGATAGCCCCAGCTGCTTGCGGGGGGTAAACTCTAGACTGCCGTGCGTGCCAAAGTGTACCAGGGCATCAGCCTTGAGTACGTGGCGTGCCCAAAGGTAAGCGGCGACATAGGGGTAGGGTGGAGCCATGTTGGCGCCGTGTACAATCTTGAAGGTGTCGTCTCCTAGGGCTGCCATAGGCTGGGGCAGTAGGGCGACGTTGCCATAGCGTAGGCAAGAGATCGCCATATACTCCTTGCCATCCTTGGCCATGGTCATATACTCGCCAGGCACCTGGCCATAGCTTGTCTTGAGCTCGTCTTGTAGCTCGGGCGAGAGGTCCTGCTCGATCCACCTGGCCAGCTCCTCTGCCTCTACAAGCTGGGGCTTGCCACTTTGGGCATAGGTCATCATCGCCCCCTTGGCATAGGCTCCGAGCACCAGGCCATGCGCCATCACGTCGCGGGTAAACTCCGAGAGGCTCTCGGGTAGGCCTTGTAGGTCGTACCCCTCGCTCTTTAGACGCAGCAGGGTATTGTATAGGGCGGGTATGGTCTCTAGCCCCTGCGCTGTGAGGGTCTCTTGTCCAGGCCCCTTGAAGTAATAGATGGCCAGGCGCTTGTCCCGATTGGGCTTGGAGGAGAGGGCGACGTACGCCTTGGCCGTCTGAGTGAAGACGCTGAGGCGCTCAGGGATAGCACGCATCATATCCAGGCCACGCTCGTCCTCCTCCTGCGTGCTAACGACATAGGGCAGCACGGCGCCGTCCAGCTCGGGCATCCCTATGGTCTGAGACATGAAGCCTCCCATCATACCCATGGGATCCGCCTCCCATTCTGTCTGAGAGGTCATGAGAGCCAGGGGGGTAAGGAGGGGAATGTTTTGCTCCTTGAGATAATCAACCACGGCGTCGCCACCGCCCATCGTTACTCGTCCGTGGGCAATGTATAGGACGAGGTCTGGGTCTATCTCTCTCAGGAAGTCTAGGCGCCTGGCAAAGGAGGCCACGGGGTAGACGTTGAAGCCCTCTCGGCTGAAGCTCACAATGATGCTGTCGAGGTTTTG
>JBGYQR010000057.1:0-9661 GCA_041839075.1 Porphyromonas sp. | reverse complement strand
ATGGGGGTCATCGCTGAGTTTGAGCCCACCTGGGAGACTGCTCCAGCCGACCTGACCTACCTTCAAATCAAGGTCTTCGGTCTCAAGGGCGGACACTCTGGCGGAGACATCCACGTAGGCTTGGGCAACGCCAACAAGATCCTGACCCGCGCCCTCTATGCCCTCGAGGGACAGATCCACTGGAGACTCGCCTCAATCACGGGAGGTAACCTCCACAACGCTATCCCACGTGAGGCACAGGCCATCATCGGGGTAAAGGCCAGCGACAAGACTGTCGTAGAGGCCATTGTGGCAACGCTCCGTAGCAACGTACAGGCTGAGCTACTGCGCGTAGATCCACACGTAGACCTCTCTATTGAGGCGGTAGCTGCTCCCTCTGAGGTGATCGACGAGTGCACCAAGGGACGCCTACTGCGCGCTCTGTACGCCTGCCCTCATGGTGTACTAGGCATGAGCCACGAGATTGCAGACCTAGTCGAGACGTCCAACAACCTCGCCTCTATCAAGCTCATCGACAAGAAGGTGCGTGTAGAGACCAGCCAGCGTAGCTCTACCGAGAGCCTACGCAACAGCACCAGCGAGATGGTGCGTAGCGTCTTCGAGCTAGCTGGAGCCCAGGCCAAGGTGCGTGACCCATACCCTGGGTGGAAGCCTAATGCAGACTCTCCCATCTTGAAGGTATGTGCAGACACCTATCGCCAGCTCTTTGGCAAGGAGGCTAAGGTCAAGGCCATTCACGCAGGACTAGAGTGTGGTCTCATCCTCGATGTCTTCCCAGGATTGGATATGGTCTCTTTTGGACCTACGCTACGCGACGTGCACTCTCCTGCCGAGCGTATCGAGATCAAGACAGTAGACCTCTGGTGGCAACACCTCCTAGAGGTGCTCAAGCATATCCCTACTAAGAAGTAGTCCTCCTCCGCTCTCAAGCACAGTATTATATTGCCCTAGGTAGTAGGTGGTTGGTGCCCGCTCGCTCAAACGAGCGCGTTGCACGACCACCTATTGCCTGTGGGTATTTTGCCTCTAAGCCCACAGACAATCATGGTCATCTACGAGGACAACCACCTCCTAGTCGTCAGCAAGCGACCTGGAGAGATCGTACAAGGCGACAAGACGGGAGATGCTCCGATGGTAGAGACGCTCAAGCAATACCTCAAGGAGCGATACAACAAGCCCGGGAATGTATTCTTGGGGCTGGTACATCGTCTAGACCGTCCGGTGGGAGGGCTGGTTATTTTTGCCAAGACCAGCAAAGCGCTGAGCCGCATGACACAGATGTTTGCACGCGGCGAAGTACACAAGACCTATTGGGCGATCGTTACTCATACGCCTCCGCCTACCCCTCAGCGCCTGGTACACCACCTCGTGCGCAACACCAAGCAAAACAAGAGCTATGCCTACGCCACACCTCGCCCCGACAGCAAACGTGCCGAGCTTACCCTACGCCCCTTGGCCAGTGGTGAGCGGTACCACCTCGTGGAGGTAGAGCTACATACCGGCAGGCACCATCAGATACGCTGTCAGCTCGCTGCCATAGGCTGCACCATCAAGGGCGACCTCAAGTATGGTGCTCCGCGCTCCAACAGCGATGGGAGCATCAGCCTACTGAGCCGACGCCTCCGCTTCGTACATCCCATCAGCGGTATAGAGCTCTGCCTCGAAGCCCCCCTGCCTAGCGACCGACTATGGCAAGAGCTCTCAGCTAACCTACGCTAACGCTCCCTACCAGCTATGACAAAGCCAGATAGCCCCGCTGTGCCCTGGGGGTATGGCTATACGAGAAAAAAATCGTTACTTTGTCATCGGTTACCAAGTAGTGTACCAGAGTGAATTTAATAGTAGATCAAGGTAATACGGTCTGTAAGCTGGCAATATGCCAGGCAGACCATATAGTAGATATATATACCACTAAGCATCTTACCCGAGAGCTTCTAGTAGAGATCCTTGGGAAGTATGCCGTGCGCTATGCTATATACAGCTCCGTAGGGGCTTGGGAGGATGATGTGCCCGCTCTGATGGCAGAGTATATCCAGCACCTATGGGTTGTGGACAAGCAGACGCCCGTACCCATCCGCGTAGCCTATGATAGGACAACGCTAGGTAGCGACAGGCTGGCTGCTGTAGTGGGAGCAGAGTACCTCTCTCCGGGGTGTGAGCTCCTAGTCATTGACGCAGGTACAGCCATCACCTACGAGCGCGTTTCGGCTGATGGCCTCTACCTCGGGGGCAATATATCGCCCGGTCTGCACGTTCGTCTAAAGTCATTACATGGCTTTACCAGCAGGTTACCTCTGCTAGACGATATGGACTATACGCTCGGCTATGGGCTAGACACCATCAGCGCTATGCAACATGGGGTAGCCCTGGGCGTCGTCTATGAGATCGAAGGATATATCAACTCTCTAAGGAGGGATTATCCCGAGCTCAAAGTATATTTGACGGGAGGTGATGCCGATCAGCTAGCCGCTGTCGTAGAGATGACCGGGGTAGAGCTCAGCCATGACTTGGTACTACTAGGGCTCAATAGGATATTAGAATACAATAAGCAATGCTTGGACTAAATCATACAATCAAGGTAGCGGGGCTCGCTATCCTCGCCCTTTGGGGGCTCGGCGCCAGTAGCCTTGAGGGCTCTGCTCAGCACAACAACGAGCGCTCACCTTATAGCCGCTTCGGCTATGGTACGATGCTACGCCCCACTACCGCAGCCAATAGAGGTATGGGCGGATTGAGCTATGGCCTGAGAACCCCAGAGGTGGCCAACCCCGCCAACCCCGCCTCATACACAGCCGTAGACTCTATGACGTTCATCTTCGACCTAGGGCTATCGGCTGGTGTCTCTATGCTCTCGGAGAGCGGAGCAAGCGACAGGCGCACTCTTGGTAACCTTGAGTATGCCACGATGCTGTTCCCTCTCACCAAGCGCATGGCCATGAGTGCAGGCCTATTGCCTTGGGCACGTACAGGGTACACCTTCGGCAGTCTAGACACTCCAGGTGGCGACACCAACGACATACGCTATCAGCGCAGGTACAATGGCAAGGGTAGCTACCATCAGGTCTACATAGGTCTGGCAGGCGAGCCCATCAAGGGGCTACACCTGGGAGCCAACGCTCAGTACCTCTTCGGCAACCGAGAGCTAGAGCGCAGGTACACGGTCGTGTCGTCTACGGCCAACTACTCTACGCTGAGCGACCAGCTGAGCCTCAAAGGCATTCGCTTTGACCTGGGCGTGCAGTATGAGCTTAGGCTGGACTCAACGGGGGGACGGACGATTACACTCGGGGCAACTTTCTCGCCCAAGACTAGTCTCTTGAGCGAGCGTATCCTCCTAAATCAAAATGTCTCTACCTCTGGAGCTACGGCGGGGAGCATCGACATAGTGCGCAACGACACCATACGGGACCAAAGCTATACGCTACCCCAAAGTTTCGGTGCGGGCATTACCTATCGGATCGCCAATAAACTTTTGATCGGAGCAGACCTCCAATATAGTAAGTGGACAGGGGCTGAGTATCAAGACCTCGAGGCTTCGTTTCAAGACCAATGGCGCATCACTCTAGGAGGAGAGTACATCCCCAACTGGCGCACGCGGTCGCTGTGGAAGCGCGCCAAATACCGCTTTGGCCTTAGCGCAGGCAACTCGTACCTCCAGGTGCCATCTCCTAGTGGCAGTCTAACGGGGTACAACGAATATGGCGCTAGCATCGGAGTCGGTATTCCTCTGGTGGATCGCAGGTCTAGTCTAAACATCGCCTTGGAGTACAAACACCTGCAACCTAAGGCTAGCGGGATGGTACGCGAGCAGTATATAGGAGCTACGATAGGGATTGTGTTTAACGAAGGCTGGTTCCGCAAAGCACGTGTCCAGTAGCCACATAGACAAGCATCAGCCACCAAGCTGGTGTGAGAGTTAAGAAATTGATAATTATAGATATAACGAACCTAACAACAATGAGACTAAACAAATCAATTCTAGGTCTGATGCTAGGAGTGGCTGTAGGCTCAATGGCCTCAGCTCAAACGGGTGTTGCCTCTGGCACACAATGGGGTGTAGGACAAGACAGCATACGTTGCCGTCAAAACCTCAGTCTATTCTCCAGTGCTGCTAAGGCTCAAAACTACCAAGAGGCGCTTGCCCCCTGGACCTCGGCCTATGCTGAGTGCCCAGCGAGTAGCAAGAATATATACATCTATGGTGTGGGGATCATCAAGTGGAAGATCTCCCAGGAGCAGGATGCCACCAAGCGCCAGGCTCTGATCGAAGATCTGATGAAGCTCTACGACGATCGTATCAAGTACTTCGGTGACGATGCTCGCCATGGTCGTGATGTGATCCTCAACAACAAGATCACTGACTATCTGGCTTACCACCCAGAAGATGCTGACTACGGCAAGATATACAGCTGGAGTAAGGAGGCTATCGAGTATGCTAAGGAAAATAGCGTACCTCAGCTCTTCCACTTCTACACCTACTCGTCACAGATGCTAGCTCGTCGTGATACCACGCTTATCGAGACCTACATCAACGACTACCTCCTCTCTAGTGAGCTCCTGGACAAGCAGTATGCTGCCATCGGAGACAACGAGAAGCTACGCGAAGCTGCCGAAGCTAACAAGGCGGCTATAGACAGAGCTTTTGCTGAGAGCGGACTAGCTGGTTGCGACATCCTGCGCAAGGTCTACACGGTGGAGAAGGTAAACGAACGCAAGAGCGACAAGGCTTACCTCGAGTCTACCTGTAACCTCTTCCTGGCTGCTGGTTGTGATGACGATGTGTACTACACGGCTGCTCGTCATCTCTTCGAGATCGAGCCCAATGCTAAGGCAGCAATGGGTCTAGCAGGCAACGCTGTACGTGAGCGCAACTTCGGTGCTGCACAGGAGTACCTTCAGAAGGCTGTTGAGGTGGCCACCAACAACAGCGACAAGCTCAAATGCTACGAGCTGATGGCCTCGATCGCTATGCAACAGGGCAATTACAGCACGGCTCGCAGTGCTGCCAACAGCGCTCTCCAGATCAACCCCAAGAGCGGTCGCAGTCTGATCACGCTAGCACGTCTGATCGCCAACTCGGCAGACAATATCTTCCCCGACGACAAGGTGATGCAACGCTCGGTGTACTACCTGGTTATCGACCGTCTACGTGCAGCACTAGCGGCTGACCCCAGCGTAGCACGCGAAGCCAACAGCCTCATCAGCCAGTACTCTCAGATGCTCCCAAGCGCGGCTGATATCTTCATGCACCCCAAGCTCAATCGTGGCGAGAGCTTCACGGTACCAGGCCATGGTACGACCATCATCCGCTAATCCCTTCCCTGGTCGATGTTAGACGATCCTCTCCCAGAGACCAAACAGCAGCCAAAGAGCCTCCGAAGCCAGTGTATCACTGAGCCTCGGAGGCTCTTTGCGCTTTGCTCTCAGGCTATCATCGTGTGTAGCTACCTTTTCTTCGTCGCTAGCTGTGGCAAGCCTCGAGTAGAGCGTGAGGACCTAGGTATCGATATGGACACGGCCTATATGATGCTCACCCGAGATGTCGATATGCTCGTCAGCGACTCGGGGCTCACACGCTATCGCCTCATTGCTCCCGTGTGGTTGGTGTATGATCGTCCTGATCGCAAGGAGTGGGTCTTTAGCCAGGGGCTCAAGATGTGGAGTGTCGATAGCCTCCAGCCAGGTAACGAATTGGTAAGCGCAGACACAGCCTATCACTTTACCGACCGAGAGGAGTGGCTCCTCATTGGTAATGTACGCATACATGGCCTAAGGGGAGAGAAGCTCTACACCTCGCGACTACACTGGCTACGCAAGCAAAAGCGCCTCTACTCCGAAGACACCACTTACTTTGCGACCGAGGGTCGAGAGCTCAGAGGCTCCAGGTTTGAGGCGGCCGATGACCTGAGCGAATATAGCATCTACAACAACTCCGCTAACCTCCTCGTACAGGAGCGCCCTCTGGGCACTGACAGCCTACCAGCTAGTCGTCCCGCTCCTACCGACTCGACCAAGCGAAGGTAACCGATCAGCCATGCTCTATCTATACATCCTACTATCGCTTATCTTCTCTGCCTTCTGCTCGGGGACGGAGATAGCCTACCTCTCGGCAGACAAACTACGTCTAGAGCTAGAGCGTAGCAAAGGGGGGCTAACGGCCACCATGCTGGGCTTCCTATACCGCTACCCCGATAGGTTCATCACCACCATGCTCCTGGGCAACAACATTGCTCTAGTGCTCTATGGTATTTTGATGGCTGAGTTGCTCGAGCCTTGGCTGGCTCAGTTTACCAGCAGCGATGGAGTCATACTAGCTCTGCAGTCCATCATCGGTACGATACTGATTTTGTTTACGGGTGAGTTCATCCCCAAGATTGTCTTTCGTACCAACCCCAATCTGACGATGCGCGTCTTTGCCTTGCCTCTAGTGCTCGTCTACATCCTATTATCTCCCTTTGTATATGTCATCAGCCTCATCTCCAAGGGACTACTACGCCTACTAGGTCAGCGCAACCAGGCACCTCTCCCCACGACTTTCTCTACCATCGACCTAGAGTACTACCTCGAGAACAATCAAGATAGCGAGGGCTCTAGCCAGGTCGAGAGTGAGGTCAAGTTCATTCAGAATGCCATCAGCTTTCCCACCCTCCAGGTACGCGACTGCATGATACCACGCAACGAAATCGTGGCAGTCGAGGTCGGTATGCCTATGAGCCATCTTGAGGAGAAGTTTGTCCGTACAGGCCTGAGCAAGCTCATCGTCTACAAGGACAATATCGACGAAGTCATTGGCTACATCCACTCCAGCGAAATGTTTGGCAGCGAAGACTGGGCCGAGCGTATCGTGCCTGCTATCTTCGTCCCCGAGAGTATGTTTGCCAGCAAGCTGATGACACAGCTCATGCAACGCAAGCGCAGTATCGCCATCGTCATAGACGAGCTGGGCGGTACGGCTGGTATGGTAACGCTCGAAGACGTCGTCGAGGAAATCTTTGGAGACATAGAGGACGAGCACGATCGCAAGCGACTTGTGTGCAAGCAAACGGACGAGAAGACGTTCATCTTCAGCGGTCGCCTGGAGCTGGACGACCTCAACGACCGCTTCGATCTAGACTTCCCCGAAGACGAAGACTTTATGACCATCGCGGGGCTTATCCTCCATCACCATCAGAGCATCCCCCAGATTGGAGAGATCATCGACATCGACCACTGGCGCTTTGAGATACTCCGCTCGACCTCTACCAAGATTGTCCTGGTCAAGATGACACGTCTAGAGGACGAGTAGCCAAAAGCAAACCCAATAACTCATCACATACTCAATGAATCCTCTCTTTCACCTACAAGCCATTTCGCCTATCGATGGGCGTTACCATCGTGCCACCCAGCCTCTATCGGGCTACTTCTCCGAAGAGGCTCTGATACGCTATCGTGTACGTGTCGAGATCCTCTACTTCATCGCTTTATCTCGAGAGATCCCTCAGCTCCAGGGGCTGCTAGAGCGCCTTGGTGGAGAAGAGCCACTCCACCATATCTACCAGCACATGACCTCAGAGGACGCCCAGCGTATCAAAGAGATCGAGAGCATCACCAACCACGATGTCAAGGCCGTCGAGTACTTCATCAAAGAGAAGTTTGACGCTCTAGGGCTAACGGGAGAGAAGGAGTTCATCCACTTTGGCCTCACCTCACAAGACATCAACAACACTTCCACCCCGCTGATGCTACGCGAGGCTATCCAGGAGGTATATCTCCCCGCCCTGGATGGTATCATCGCAAGCCTACAAACCTACTCCGAGCAGTGGGCCAACATACCTATGCTGGCTCGCACCCATGGTCAGCCTGCCAGCCCCACTAGACTAGGCAAGGAGATTGCCGTTTTTGTCTACCGCCTCGAGGAGCAGCGTCGCTCACTTGTTGCCATTCCCTTTGCCGCCAAGTTTGGTGGAGCCACAGGCAACTTCAACGCGCACCGCATCGCCTACCCTCAGCACGACTGGCGTACGTTTGCTGTTAACTTCGTAGCCTCTATGGGGCTAACGAGAGAGACGCTCACTACGCAGATCTCCAACTACGACCATCTGGCGGCTCTCTTTGATGCCCTTGAGCGTATCAACGTTATCCTCATAGACCTCGCAAGAGATATGTGGACGTATATCTCGATGGACTACTTCAAGCAACGTATCAAAGAGGGCGAGGTGGGCTCATCGGCCATGCCACACAAGGTCAATCCTATCGACTTTGAGAATGCAGAAGGCAACCTGGGACTAGCCAACGCCATCCTCGGTCATCTCTCGCGCAAGCTACCCATCTCACGTTTGCAACGCGACCTCACCGACTCGACCGTACTGCGCAATGTAGGTGTACCTCTCGCACATGGTCTCATCGCCTTTGCTGCTATTGGCAAGGGACTAGGCAAACTCCTCCTCAACGAAGCCGCTCTAGCCGAGGACCTCGAGGACAACTGGGCCGTAGTAGCCGAAGCCATACAGACCATCCTCCGTCGCGAGGGCTACCCCAAGCCCTACGAGGCACTCAAGGCGCTCACCCGCACCAACGAAGCGATTACGGCTCACTCTATTGCGGAGTTTATCGATACGCTGTCGGTGTCTGACGCTATCAAGGCTGAGCTCAAGGCCATCACTCCCTCGACCTACCTCGGGTACTAGTCCCCTACCCTCCACCAAGGATTAGAGCCTCCGAGTAGAAGTACCAGCTCAATAGATGACTTGAGCTGACGCTTCTACTCGGAGGCTCTTCGCATCTAGCGACAAGGGGCTAGGCAAACCTACTCCTAGTTGCGTAAGCTGGGAGAGCGATACGAACCTACTCCTACCCCTACAGTCAAGTACTCTCCCACTCTAGGTGAGATGCCCCAACAGAAACTCAGCCTGGCTCCGCAAGATTCGGAGCCAGGCTGAGCCTCTGTTGTATCGCGCCTCTCTAGGCGAGAGGGGACGACGAGCAAAGACTAAGGATTAGTCTTGAAGAGGTAGACTGGCACAGCATTGACCTTGGGAAAGCCCTGTGCCCCGACATAGAAGCTTGCACTTCCAAATGTTGGAGTATAAGCTCGAGTATTGTTAGCCGAATTTTCGGTGGCAGACCAGAAGAGACCATTCTGACCTAGAGTCAAGACAGTCGTAGTCGTCGAGTTGTTTTTATAACCCGAAGCAGGCAGATAGATCACTTTATCAGGGGTTGTCCAGAAGTCTGGAGTCTCAGAGATGCTCGTGAGCGATACGCTAGCGTCTGCTCCTACATGCTTGATGCTGATCTTGAGCTTGCTGGTCGTATCTCCTGAACCAAAGGTACCAATCCATTCATAGCGGTAGGCTGTGCGACGCAAGTTTTGCTGGTCAATGAAGCGGAGAGCGTATATAACCCCATTGTAAGAGCGATAGTCTGCATCAGCCGTAAACTTCAAATCCCCTACCTGAATAGTCTCACGTTGAGTAGGCGAAGTATAGTTAGCACTTCTATTAAAACCATAAAGTTTGGTCGTAATAATACCAGCCCACTCGTGTACAGTGGGGAGCCTATAGCCTGGGATATTGAGCGCCTGTGCTTCGCTCCAGTTGAGGTAGGCAATGCCTGGATCGTTGTTGGGCGTCGTCTCAGTAACAGGCGTGATACCTGTCTTGGACGCATTGACTACTCCGCT
>JBGYQR010000056.1:0-4944 GCA_041839075.1 Porphyromonas sp. | reverse complement strand
CTTTGAGGATTGTTGTTTTCATAAGGAGGATTGTTGGTGGGTTAGCTTGGTTGTTCGTTGGGCAAGACAGAGGCGATGGCCTTCTGCGCAGCACGTGCAGCGGCCGCGATGTTGGCGGGGTAGTCGCCTAGCTCGGCTGGGTCGATGGGGGGATGTATGGTGAGCTTAATGCGGTGGGGCTTGGCCAGCCATTGACCTCGGGGGAGGATGTCGTAGGCTCCGTCGATGCTGATGGGCAGTAGGGGGACGCCTAGTTCGCTCGCCATGACAAAGGCACCTTTCTTAAACTTGGTCATGCGCCCTGTCTCGGTGCGGCTCCCCTCGGGGAAGATGAAGATACTATTACCCGAGCGCAGGGTTGCCCGAGCGCTCTCCATCGTCTGCGTGATGGACGAGGGCTTGCTATCATCAACGAAGATAAAGCCTGCCGAGGCACAAGCCCAGCCGATGAAAGGCATACGCCTGAGCCCCTCTTTGAGTACCCATTTGAACGGGAGGTGGATATAGCCATAGAGGGCGAAGATGTCAAAAGCGCTCTGGTGGTTGGCTACTACGACGAAGGTCTCCCTGCCAGCTCCCTTGAGGTGCTCGAGCCCTACGATCTCGATCGGCGACCAGTGTAGCCATAGGGTCAGACGCCCCCACACTCGTCCGGGGTACTTGCTGGCCCAGTCGCCTTGTCCCAGGGCACAGGCGAGGCTGATGGTCGTGGTGGTAATGATGGTGGAGATCAAGAATAGGGGCAACCCCACCAGGAAGTAATATATATAGTATAGTATCATACCCAGGGTCTAGCTATCGGGTGAGTAGGAAGTGGGCCAGGGCTGCGGTAGCTCTGGCTCGGTGGCTTATGCTGTTTTTGACTTCATCGCCTAGGGCGGAGAAGCTCTGATCGTAGCCCTCGGGGCGGAATACGGGGTCGTAGCCAAAGCCTCCCTGCCCCTCCCGAGCCTCGAGGATCTCGCCCTCTACGCTCCCCTCAAACAGGTGCTCCGCTCCGTCCTCGTCGATCAAGGCGATGACGGTACGAAAGCGTGCCGTGCGTGGCTGGGGGGTGCCCAGGAGTTCGCCCAGGAGCTTGTCGATATTGTCCTCTGACGAGCAACCCTCGCCCGCATACCTGGCGGAGTAGACCCCAGGCCTACCGCCTAGGGCATCGACCTCCAGCCCCGTATCATCGGAGAAGCAGGCACATCCATAGCGCTCGTGGATATGCCGAGCTTTCAAGAGGGCATTACCCTCTAGGGTGTCGGCCGTCTCGGGTATATCTTCACCATAGGCGACGTCTCTGAGACTCGCCACGTCTACTCGCTCTGCCAGCATCGCTCGCACCTCGCTCAGCTTGTGCTCGTTGTTGGTGGCAAAAATGAGTTTTTTCATATCTTTGCTCTAGTGGTTGATAAGTGTATATCGCTGTCTCGCTCGCTAGTCGGTGGCTGTCTCGAGGCCCAGGTCACGTCGCCCAGGGAGGCCTACTTAGAGCCCTTCGGCGGTCTAACTTAGAGCCCTTTGGCGCTTTAACTTAGAGCCCTTTGGCGGTCTAACTTAGAGCCCTTCGGCGCTTTAACTTAGAGCCCTTCGGCGGTCTAACTTAGAGCCCCTTTGGCGCTTTAACTTAGAGCCCTTTGGCGGTCTAACTTAGAGCCCTTTGGCGCTTTAACTTAGAGCCCTCCCGCGGTCTAACCGACCCCCTCTTAACTGGGGTGAGAGAGCAGGCGCCGAGCTGAGGGAGAGAGCTCCCCCGAGGGCTACGGCTCACGCCATTGTGGATCACCCGTAGCGAGGCAAAACAAATGTAGTGATTTTATAAACATCGGTTGTAGTGATCTTATGAATATCGAAGAGGTACGCCAGCACTTCCTTAGCCTCCCGTGGGTAACGGAGGGCTTCCCGTTTGACCAGGAGACGCTCGTCTTCAAGGTCGGTAGTCGTATGATCGGCTACACCCCGCTCGAGCGCCCCGAGGGGTACGTCTGCCTCAAGTGCGACCCCGAGCGCTCCGAAGAGCTGCGGGCGAGCTACAATGGCATTGAGCCGGCCTACCACATGAACAAGCGTCATTGGATCGGCGTTACCCTCGGCCGTGATGTGCCCCCGACGCTCATCCTAGAGCTTATCAACCAGTCCTATGACCTGGTCTACCGCAAGATGCCCCGCCGTGAGCGCGAGGCCTTGGAGGGTGGCCAGCCTTAGCAACGTTAGTAGATCTATCACTTTACACTCCTTATGACAATGAAGACCAACGACCAGCGCCTCGTCCTACCCGCCTGCCCCAGCACCAATACGGAGCTGATGCAGCTCCTACGAGAGCGCAACGAGACCATACCCTCTCTCTACTCTGTCATCGCCCTGGACCAAACACAGGGGCGCGGGCAGAGAGGTAGCTCCTGGGTGTCGGCTCCGGGGGAGAACCTCACCTTTAGCTTCGTCGTACGCCCTGGCCTGTTGCCTGCCTCTCGGCAGTATGCCGTCTGTGAAATGGCTGCCTATGGCCTGATGAAGACCATCGCTCGCTACCTCAACGAGGAGCAAAAGGCCAAGCTCAAGATCAAGTGGCCCAACGACATCTACTACGACGAGCGCAAGATCGCAGGCGTGCTGATCGAGCACAGCATCACGGGTGAGTATGTGGACTACTCCGTAGTCGGTATCGGGCTCAACCTCAACCAAACGACCTTCCCCGAGGATCTCCCCAACCCCATCTCCCTCAAGAATATCACAGGCCAGCACTACGACCTAGAGGAGGTGCACGCGCGCCTTATGAAGCGCTATGGCTTCATGCGTGAGCCCCTCCAGCTCGGCGAGTATGCTGAGGTGCACCGCCAGTACAAGCTCAGCCTCTGGCGCCGTACAGGGCTCCACCGCTATCACGATGCCTCGGGATCGTTCCTGGCCGAGATCAAGGACGTGCTCCTCTCGGGTGAGATCGTCCTAGAGCGGGAGGATGGTACTATCTCGACCTACGCCTTCAAGGGCGTGTGCTTCGATGCTGACTAAGCGAGAGATAGACGATATACGCGCCCTGAGAGAGGCGAGGGAGCGCGAGCAGCAGGGGCTCTTCGTCATCGAGGGCATACGCCTAGTGCGCGACATGCTGGGCGCCCTGCCCTGCCAGCTCCTGGTCGTTAGCTCTGACCTCGAGGCCGAGCTACGGCCTTGCCTCGAGGCCTTGCCACCGCCCCTGCGCCCTAGGCGCCTCGAGGTCGTACCCAGGGGCTTCGACTTTGCCCGCATCAGCACTCAGCGCTCGCCTCAGCCAGCGCTCGCCCTTATGAGCCTCCCTAGGGGAGAGGGGATGTCCCTCCCCCCTAGGGGGCTCGCGCTACTGCTGGATCGGGTACAGGACCCAGGCAATGTCGGTACCATCATACGTACGGCCGACTGGATGGGGGTGTGCGACCTCTATCTGACGGCTGGCTGTGCCGACCCCTATGCCCCCAAGGTCGTGCAGTCTACGATGGGTGCCCTCGCTCGGGTGCGCCTGCATCGCCTCGGGGGTGATGGCTCTGAGATGCTCTCGGGCTATTCGGGAGCTGTCCTCGGGACATTCCTCGACGGCGACAACATCTACAAGACTGACCTCTCGGTAGAGGCCATCGGTAGCGATGCCCTCCTGATCGTGGGCAACGAGGGCAGTGGTATCGCTCCCGCCCTGGAGGCGCTCTGTACCCACCGCCTAACCATACCCGCCCATGGCTCTACGGGTGCCGAGTCGCTCAATGTCGCTATTGCGACCTCGCTTTGCCTCGGGGAGATACGCAGGCAGAGGGATTACTGAGGCCCTCTGCCTCGGGGCTCGTACCCCGATTGATAAGCCCGCCTTGTGCCCCACGGGGCGCTACATCCCCTGGTGGCTATTGCACTACGTCCCTCCCGCTCCTCAACCTCCTCTGCCCCCTTCGTCCAGCTAGACAATAACATAAGACAACGCTATGACTATCCGTACCTCTCTACTCTGGCTCAGCCTGCTGGCTCTGAGCATAGGCCTCGGAGCACAGACGGCTCGTGAGCCCCACAGCAACCCCGAGCTCACCTCGGAGCATCGCCTACCGATGCACACGTCCTACTACGCCTTGCCCGAGGCAGAGGCGCACTTGCCTTTTGAGGCGTCGAGCCGTTACCTCTCGCTCAAGGGGTTATGGCGCTTCAAATGGGTGCGCCACCTGGGACAGCGCCCACGAGACTTCTACAAACCCGACTACGACGATAGCGCCTGGGACGAGATGCCTGTACCAGGTATCTGGGAGGTCAATGGCTATGGCGACCCCCTCTATGCCAATGAGAACTATCCCTGGCACAACCAGTACCGCAACAATCCGCCCCTCTACCCCGAGACCAACAACCACGTCGGCAGCTACCGCCGCACGATCCGCGTCCCCGAGGGCTGGCGAGGTAAGGAGATACGCCTGCACGTAGGCTCTGCCACCTCCAACCTGCGCCTATGGGTCAATGGGCGCTATGTCGGGTATAGCGAGGATAGCAAGTTGCCAGCGGAGTTTGACCTTACCCCATACCTCGAGGTGGGGCGCGACAACCTCATCGCCATGCAGATACAACGCTGGAGCACGGGCACCTACCTAGAGGCGCAGGATATGTGGCGTCTCTCGGGTATTGCGCGAGACGTATATCTCTATGCCCGAGAGAGGCAGGGGCTGAGGGATGTGCGCCTTACGACGACCCTTGACGATAGTTACCGCCATGGCATCCTCCAGGTGCGCCTAGACTACCTGGGGCGTCCGACCCCCGTGGAGCTCGAGCTCTTGGATGCCCAGGGAGAGCGGGTGCTCAGCCATCGCCTCCCAGCTGGAGCGCGGGAGGTGCGCCTAGAGCTGCCGAATGCCCATCTATGGTCGGCCGAGAGCCCCTACCTCTATACCGCCCGCCTCAAGGCCGCGGGGGAGGTCATCACCCAGATGGTTGGCTTCCGTCGGGTCGAGATACGTG
>JBGYQR010000055.1:0-8121 GCA_041839075.1 Porphyromonas sp. | reverse complement strand
GACGCTCCTCGCCTCTCGCCCCTATGGGTAGACTACAAGAGCGCCATCAAGCAGGAGCGCCTCGGTAAGCAGGTGATCGAGTACATCAGCAACCAGGACAACGATCTCTTTGAGCTCTCTTTCATCTTCGATATGGGCAGTCGCCACGACCGCAAACTCGCCCTAGCCATCGACTACCTCAGCTATCTCGGCACCGACAAGCTATCGGCGGCAGAGGTACAACAGGAGTTTTACAAGTTGGGCGTCTCCTACAACGTCTCGGCTGGAGCGGATCGTATCAACGTTACCCTATCAGGGCTAGGGCGCAACCTACCCGCGGGGCTCAAGATGCTAGAGACACTACTGGCAAGCGTCAAGCCCGACGAGGGCGCCTGGGCGACCTTCAAGGAGGCCATCTACAAGGAGCGTAAGGATGCCAAGCAGAGCAAGGAGCAGATCTTCCGTGAGCTTACCAACATCGCTATATATGGCGAGAATACGCCCACGCGCACAAGCCTCTCGCGCCAGGAGCTAGAGTCTATCAAGGCCGAGGAGCTCACCCAACTCTTGCGCCAGCTGATGCACTACAAGCATCGTGTCTTCTACTACGGCAACGACCTGAGGACGCTCAAGTCATCTCTCAAGCAGTACCACCACTTCGGGAGCAAGCCCCTGCCCAGCGAACGCGTATTGACCCAGCAACCTACGGGCGGGCAAGTGCTCTATGCGGACTACGACATGGTACAGGCTCAGCTGATGATGCTCCGCCGAGTGGAGCAGTTTGATGCCAAGGAGATGGCTCTATCGTCCCTCTTCAACAGCTACTTCGGTGGTGGTATGGGCTCTATCGTCTTCCAGGAGATACGTGAGGCCAAGAGCCTTGCCTACTCGGCCTATGCCTACTATGGCGGGGCGTCCAAGCTGGGCGACTACAACTACGTACGTGCCTTCGTAGGTACCCAGGCCAACAAGCTCCCCGAGGCACTCGCGGCTATGGAAGCCCTCATTACCAAGATGCCTCTAAGTCAGAAGAGCTTCGAGGCGGCTAGAGAGTCGGCTCTACGCGATATTGAGAGCGAGCGCATCATCCGCCAGAGCATCTTCTGGAGCAGAGAGCGTCTGGCTCGCCTAGGTATCACCGACGACTACCGCCGAGAGGTGTATGAGGCACTCAAGACCCTCACCCTAGAGGATCTCAACGCCTACTTCGAGCGTGTCATCAAGGGGAGCGACTATACCTATGTCCTCATCGGGCGAGAGGCCGACCTACCTCTAGAGCTGATGAGCAAGTATGGCTCGCTTAGGAAGCTCGAGCCCAACTATATCTTCGGCAACGAAGAGTAGCTCTAGAGGCCTAGACATCTCAAAGGTACGCCCCCGGCTTTGGTCAAGGCCGGGGGCGTAGTCTTTGTAATAAGGTATACGACGAGCGAGAGCTACTCCCCCAGCTGGGGAATAGCTCTCGCTCGTCGGTATGGAGTAGTCAGGGCCTCGCCTCCTAGGAGGGTATCCCAGCCCAGGGGGCTATTCGTTGATCATACGGAAGAGCTCCTCGGCAGCAGCCCTGGGGCCCTCCTTGCTCATTCCCTCGATGGCTAGGCTTGTGTGCATCTGCCCGACCTTGACGCCCTCGGCAAAAAGCCCCTCGAAATACTCGCGGATCAGACGCCCAGCCGTCTCCTGCTCCTGCATAGGGCCAAAGGGGTTGGCAAAGTAGGAGGTTACAAGTCCCGTCTCAGTCGTCGTCCCCTTGGCTCGACGTGCGCCCTCCTCGAAGACTGCGATGGCAGACTCTAGGCTATCGAAGAGCTGGATCTTGTGCTCTACCTCGGCATAGTTGTTGGCGTAGAGGAAGTAATCCACGGGGTAGCCCTTGGAGATAATCTCGTAGGTCGAGATGGGGATGGTAACGCGCGCATTCACACGATCGGGGTTGGTGTACACACCTCTGTCGAGCTGCTCAAAGGCATAGGTGGGGTCTAGATCGTCCGTGCGGACGAAGGCGCCGATCTCTGTACCATAGGCCCTAATCTTACCATCGGCTCCTCGCTTGAGATAGCCCATGTCGTCGAAGATCACACGCATGTGGCGGATGTACTTCTCGTTGAGGGTACGGAAGGCTTCGAGGCTCTCGCTCTTGCCTGCTCCACTATCACCCATGAAGGCGATATTGGCCTGGCGTCCATTCTTCAAAACGATATTGACCATAGCGCCATGGATGGGGAGGTTGCCACGCTCCATCTGCTTGATGTTGTGCAGGGTAAGGAGCATCTTTTTCATATAGCCGAAGTAGTCCACCTCGTCGCTATAATTGGCGTAGCCTATGAGGATATCGTTTTTCTTGTCCTTGTAGTAGAAGGTACGCTTCTCCTCTTGGCCGTCGTTGTAGCCAAAGACATAGATGAGGTCGGGCTTCTTGCCCACGTACTCGGAGGGCTTGGCTAGCTCAAAGAGGTTGGCCAGCCCTAACCCGTGGCACATGAAGTCTTTGTGAAAATAGACGAAGGCCATCAAGTCGCCCACCTTGGCAGGGAAGAGGAACCACTCGTCTTCGCTGAGTACCATGTGCGCCAGGGGGTTGTTCTTATGCTCGGTGAAGACCCCATCACGGGTGTTCTTCTTCGTATAAGATACGTAGGGCGGATTGATGACCACAGCGCTGATGAAGGGGATCGACGAGAGGCCAATGTATTCGTTGGGATAGTTCCAGCTCACATCGTTGAGGATGAGGCCTGCATCTACACCCGCGGCGTTCATCAAGAATACGCCACTCTCGTAGCCATTGATAACGCTCCTGGTACGTCGATATATCGATAGCACCAGTTCGTTGAAGAGCTGATACGCCTGTATGAAGCGTACGTTTTGCAAGCCCTCCCCGATACGGCTGTTGTGTACGATGGCCACACGCTCGAGCCGGCGCCAATAGTCGTAGAGTAGCTCTATGAGCTCGAGGAAGAGGTCGCGGTCGCGAAAGAAGGGGGCAAACTTGTTGTTGGTTGCCAGTAGCTCCTCTACCTCACAGACGCTGAGCATACGTATGACTTCCATCAAGGCGGAGGCCAAGTTGTCGTCCGTCTCGAAGTCTTCTATAAAAGCGCCATAGATGATGGGATGGTCCTTTTTGCTGCGTAGGATAAAGGACTCTATGACACGAGCGAAAGCATAGCTCGTGAGTATCTTGCGGCGGTTGTCGCAATACTTGGAGGTAAAGTTAATGATAGCTCTACCTCGGCTGAGGGTGAACTCCTGTTTCATTTCTTAATTCGTTACATAATGATAGCTAAGGGCTGGTGACCTCCACCCGCTTGTGGGTGGGTAGGCTCTTTAGTCTCTTCAAAGTTAGCGATAAATATCCGATACTTCAAGCCCTCACAGGACGCTATGTTGCCCCTCCCTCACAGGGTGTAGTAGCTATACAGACATAGGGTCTCTGAGGCTGGTGCCTCAGAGACCCTATGTCTGTATAGCCCTCCTATATATATCGGTCTATATGCCTTGACTTAACTCGGACAGGCGAGGTTCGCCCCGAGTCCTCTAGAGGATGAGCAAAGCAAAAGGGTGGCCCAAGCCACCCTCTCTGTACCCCCGAGCAGAATCGAACTGCTATCTAAAATTTAGGAAATTCTTGTTCTATCCGTTGAACTACAGGGGCATCTTCGCCCGCAAAGGTAAGCATTCCTAGGCAAAAGCCCAAAGGGACACCGCTGGACGTCCCAGGGAGACGCACCGAAGAGCAGTAATCGCCTCCATATCAGCCCCCTACCCTACGCCCAACAGCCACCCGCCCAAGGGCGCAACCGCTCCCCAACCAGGGGGCTAGACACACTCCCTCCAGCGCTCTAGGTTAGAGCCCCGAAACGCTCTAACCTAAAGCCCTCAAGGGCTCTAACCTAAAGCCCCAAGGCGATCTAACTTAGAGCCCCAAGGCGGTCTAACTTAGAGCTCCAAAACGCTCTAAATGAGGGGGCGATGGAGGGAGCAGTGGGGGCGACAAGAGCGCATAGGTCAGGCGGGAGGGGCAAGTGTGCAGAAATGACTACATTTGTCTCATATAGAGCTGAGGGGAGCCCCCACTAATCCTAGGACTAGGGCGTCTCCCCTCGGCGGCTCACGAGAGCCATTAGCATAGCAGAACGAAACAAACTACAAGATATGTCGGTAATAGTCAAGCAGGTTACGTCAGCGGAGGATATGAAGAGATTCGTCAAGTTCAACCTCCAGCTTTACAAAGACAACCCCTACCATGTGCCAGGGCTGATCAAGGATGAGCTTGCCACCCTCGACCCTCACAAAAACCCCGCTTTCCAGTTTTGCGAGGCAGCCTATTTCCTCGCCTATCGCAACGGAAAGATTGTCGGGCGTATAGCAGGTATCATCAACCACCGAGCCAATGATACCTGGAACCAAAACAATGCCCGCTTTGGGTTCGTAGACTTCATCAACGATGACGATGTCGTAGATGCACTCTTCGAGGCCGTCATCAAATGGGCACGTAGCCACAAGAAGGAAATGTTGCAGGGCCCTATGGGCTTCACTGACCTCGACCACGAGGGGATGCTCGTAGAGGGCTTTGACCAAATAGGGACGATGGCCACCATATACAACTATGCCTACTACCCTCGTCAGATGGAGCGCCTAGGCTTCCTCAAGGACCAGGACTGGAAGGAGTTTAAGATCATCGTCCCCGATGCCATCCCCGACAAGCACAAGCGCATCTCGGAGATCGTACGCAAGAAGTATGGGCTCAAGACCGTCAAGTTCAAGACGCGCAAGGACGTAGAGCCCTATGCTCACCGCATCTTCGAGACGCTCAACCAGGCCTACTCGGTGCTGTATGGCTTCTCGGAGCTAACCAAGGAGCAGATCGACTACTACGTCAAGCAGTACATCCCGATGATACACCTAGACTTCGTCACCCTCATCGTGCGCGAGGAGGACGACAAGGTAGTAGCCTTTGCCATCACCATCCCCAACCTCAGCCGAGCCCTACAAAAGGCCAAGGGGAGCATGTACCCTCTAGGGTGGATACACCTGGCCAAGGATCTGTACATGAAGGGTAACCCTGTCGTAGACCTCTACCTCATAGGCGTTATCCCCGAGTATCAAAACAAGGGTGTCAATGCCCTCTTGTTTGATGACCTCATCCCCGTCTTCCAGCGCAATGGCATTAAGTACGCCGAGAGCAACCCCGAGCTCGAGACCAACGCCGCTGTACAGATGCAGTGGAACTACTTCGAGCGCGTACACCACAAAACTCGACGAGCCTACATCAAGCGCATCTAACGACACCAGGCACCATCCGTCCACCCTCTAGGACTGAGAGCCTAGGAGCGCGAGTCGTATCGCCTCCTGGGCGCTCTGCTTTTGGGGATCATGCCATGCCCCCGAGGGACAAGACGGAGCCCTGCCTCTATCCCTATCCGACACGAGGATTTATACGCAAGAGCTATGACTTACCAAGAGGCCGTACAATACCTCTTCTCTGCCACCCCCGTCTATCAGCACGTTGGCGGGGCGGCCTACAAGCCTGGGCTTGGCAACACAGAGCGTCTCGATGCCCACTATGGGCATCCGCACCGGGCATACCCTACCATCCACATCGCAGGGACCAACGGCAAGGGGAGCACCTCCCACACCCTCTCGGCTATCTTACAAGCCGCAGGGTATCGGGTCGGGCTCTTTACCTCGCCCCACCTGGTAGACTTCCGTGAGCGCATACGGGTATCGGGGCAGATGATCAGCGAGGACTATGTAGCACGCTTTACCGAGGAGGCTCGGGAGCAGGTGCGGGAGATAGAGCCATCGTTTTTTGAGCTCACGACGCTCATGGCGCTATGCTACTTTCGCGATATGCAGGTCGATGTAGCCATCATCGAGGTGGGGCTGGGCGGACGTCTAGACAGCACCAATATCATTAGCCCCATCCTCAGCATCATCACCAACATTAGCCTCGACCATACGCAGTACCTGGGGCATACCCTCCGAGAGATTGCCACCGAGAAGGCCGGCATCATCAAGCCCCACACGCCTGTGGTCATCGGCAATAGTCAAGGAGAGGGGGTACGCTCTGCCATTACCCGCATAGCGGTAGAGCAGTCCGCCCCCCTACACTGGGCAGAGCTATATCCCGAGGGCTATACCCCCTGGGGCGAGATCACGCCCGAGCTCAAGGGAGATGCCCAGAGGGAGAATACGGCCACCATCCTCACAGCCCTAGAGGTCATCGCCCGCACGTTTGACCTCACAGCCGAGGCCGTGCAGAGAGGCTTTGCCGAGGTAACACGTCTCTCGGGGCTCAGAGGTCGATGGGAGGAGCTAGGCGTAGCGCCCTTGCGCATCTGCGACACGGGGCACAATGTGGCCGGTATCACCCTCGTGGTGCAACAGCTCCGTAGGCTAGCTGGCGAGCACCGTAGGATACGCGTCGTGCTGGGGATGGCTAGCGACAAGGATGTAGCAAGCGTCATAGCGCTCTTCCCGCCCCAGTTTGACTACTACTTCACCCAGGCCAGCGTCCCTAGGGCAATGCCAGCTGACGAGTTACAGGCACTTGCCCACCTGGAGGATCTAGAGGGCGGTTGCTACCCCAGCGTAGCCGAAGCCTACCAGGCGGCTCTTGATGAGGCTTCGCCAGAAGATGTTATCTTCGTGGGCGGTAGCAACTTTGTGGTTGCAGACCTGCTCACCTATCTTCAGTCAATGAATAACTAATCAAATAGCACTACACAAGTATGACAAAGCAATTAGCAAAGAGTATGCGCGACAACCCCTGGATGCGCTGGGGGGCGCTCGTCCTGCTGTCGCTAACGATGTTTTTCGGCTACATGTTTGTAGACGTTCTCTCTCCCATCAAGAGCCAGCTCGAGGGAGCCATCGGATGGAGCGACACGACGTTTGGCTTCTATGCCGGCAGTGAGTTTTTCCTCAACGTTGCTGGCTTCCTCATCCTAGCCGGTATCATCCTAGACAAGATCGGGGTGCGTAGCACCGCCCTACTATCGGGCTCTCTGATGGTCATCGGTGCCCTCATCAAGGTCTATGGTCTGAGCGAGGGGTTTGCCGCGGGCGGTATCGGCTATGACCTGATGAATAGCTTCTGGCCCAACCTACCCGCCTCAGCCAAGATGAGTGCCCTCGGCTTCATGATCTTCGGTTGTGGTACCGAGATGGCTGGCGTAACGGTGTCTCGTGCTATCGTCAAGTGGTTTCAGGGCAAGGAGTTGGCTCTGGCTATGGGTATCGAGATGGCCATCGCTCGCCTGGGTGTAGCGACCATCTTTTGGATCTCGCCTTGGCTCTCAGAGCGATTTGGCTCGGTGAGCGCTCCCGTCATCTTCTGCACCATCCTGCTGTGCATCGGTCTCGTGCTATATATCATCTATGGTATCATGGACAAGGCGCTCGACAAGGAGGGTACGGCGACTGAGGAGGAGGAAGACCCCTTCCGCTTCAGCGACCTCGGCAAGGTCTTCGGTAGCTCAGCCTTTTGGGTAGTGGCTCTCCTGTGCGTGCTGTTTTACTCAGCCATCTTCCCCTTCCAGAAGTATGCTGCCGAGATGCTCCAAAACAAGGTGGGCTTCGAGCTCGAGTATGCCACAGGGCTCTTTAGCCTCTTCCCCATCGGAGCCATGATCGTTACGCCCATCCTAGGCACCTACCTAGACCGCGTGGGCAAGGGTGCTACCATGCTCATCATCGGTAGCGTGATGATGGTTGTGAGCCATTCTATCTTTGCCCTCTACCCCTTTGCTGGAGGTACCTCGCTCGATACGGCTGTGGCTCTCTCGGCCATTATCGTACTGGGTATATCGTTCTCTCTAGTGCCTGCTACCCTCTGGCCTAGTGTGCCCAAGCTCATCGATGGTAAGGTGCTCGGCTCGGCCTACTCAGCAATCTTCTGGATACAAAACGTTGGGCTGATGTCCGTCCCCTATATCATCGGTCTCATCCTCAACGCCACCAACCAGGGCATCGCTGAGGGAGCGCCCAAGGACTATACGCTCGCCATGCTCGTCTTTGCTTCGTTTGGCGTGCTGGCCTTTGTCATGGCCTTCATCCTCAAGGCTATGGACAAGAAGAAGGGCTTTGGCCTAGAGGAGCCTAACGTCAAGAAGAAGTAAGCTCCGCCCCAACCGCACGCCT
>JBGYQR010000054.1:0-4561 GCA_041839075.1 Porphyromonas sp. | reverse complement strand
CGGCCTCGTCGCCTCGTAGTAGTCGGTTCGTCTCTTGTCTCTCGGGAGGGACGCTACCTAGATCAGTCAGGCTGGCTACCTGCCCGTCGATGACGAGCATGGCGATGGATAGAGAGGAGAGCTTTGGAGCCTTGGCGAAGACCCGTTTGGTCTCTACGACCACTGCCCCATGCCCGCCACGCTCTCCATAGAGGGCTGTGGCCTCTTGTGGGCTGAGGCTTCTCTTGCGCTTGATGCGCTCGAGACTTAGCTCTGCGACCTCGCTGGGGGTGGCCTCTTTGCCATCAATGAGTATGAGGCTATCTATGGATGCAGAGGGTGAGCGCTCCTGACCTGGGGCGGAGGCCTGGGCGCAGAGAGCGCTCAAGCCCACGATAAGCCCTGCGAGCACTAAGCGCCAGCTCGGGCGAGTAGCAGAGATGGATAGGGGATGTGTCATAATGATAACTAATTTGGGGTGGGGTTGGTATCAAAGGTAAGGGAAAAGTAGTAAATCGTCCACGGAGGCTTGGGCAGTACGTGCTGCCAAAGCCTTCGTGGACGATTGTCGTGGATGGTGGAGCGAGGGAGGCTCGTGCTACTACTTGCTTGAGCTTGCCTCCTTGCTCGTGATGATGATGACCCCAGACTTGCCCTTCTCGCCGTAGAGGCTCTCGGCCTTGTCGCCCTTGAGCACCTTGATTGAGCTAATCGTTTGAGGATCTATGGCTTGCATCTGGCTGAGGCTAACCTCCTGGCCATCGACGATGAGGAGGAGCTTGTCCATATCTGCCTCGGAAACCCCTTCCTCGGAGCTTGAGATGACAAGGCGTGTGGGCTCATCCCCCTTCCCTGTCTTGGTCGTGATGATGATAGCGCCCTCTCTGCCTCTCTCTCCATAGGCTACTACGGCCTTCTCTCCCTTGAGCACATTGACGGAGGCAATGTCTGAGGGATTAAGCTCCTGCATCTTCTCGGCAGAGGCTTCCTTGCCATCGATGATGACAAGCTGGGCGGATGCCAGACTACTGGTTTTAGGCTCACTACCCTGGAGGCGGAAGACGATGGGGATGCTGAATGTTGTCTTAACGCTCTTCCCCCTCATCTTGCCAGGTATCCACTTGGGCATAGCCTTGACTACGCGCAGAGCCTCCTGGTCGAGAGCTGGGTGTACACTCCGGAGGATCTTGGGCTCGAGTATCGTACCGTCCTTGTCGATGACGAAGGAGACGAAGACACGCCCAGAGATATTCTCCTTTTGAGCTGCCTCGGGATACTTGACGTTGGCGGCGATCCACTTCATCATGGCCTCAGACCCTCCAGGGAATTGGGGCTGATCCTCTACCACTGCAAATATGTCGCCAGTCCCCCCATCGTTTGAGAGGCGAAAGATGATGGGTACGGACATCTTGACCTTGACCGCTTTGCCCCTCATCTTGCCTGCCGTCCACTTGGGCATAGCCTTGACTACGCGCAGAGCCTCTTGGTCGAGGGCAGGGTGTACGCTACGGAGGATCTCGGGGTTGAGAATTGTGCCGTCCTTATCGACAACGAAGGTGACGAAGACGCGCCCAGAGATATTTCCCTTTAGAGCTGCCTCGGGATACTTGAGGTTGGCGGCGAGCCACTTCGTCATGGCCTCAGCTCCTCCAGGGTATTGAGCTGGCTCTTCTACGACTTCGAAGATGGGGTCGCCATTTTGGGGTGCCTGCTCATTGAGGGTGATGACTTCGGGGGCTTCCGTCGTGGCCTCCTCTGTGGCGGGCGTGGCTAGAGCATTGGCTACACTGAGCATAGCCCCTACGATGGGTAGGGCGAGCATTAGGCTCCAGCGGAGCCCTCTGCGGGGAGATTGAGATTGGTTCATCATAATGATACGTTGTTTGAGTACTTCTTTGGTACGAAATGATAGACACAGGGGGAAGGCCTCGCTGGAGGCACACATGGATACGAGGTTGAGCTGGTAGGCTCGCTTATTGACTTGACCGCTGCCCAGTACGTCTTGGTCGGCGCAGTACTCGAGGTTGGTACGTTGCTGGTGCCTAAGGATGTAGGAGAGCGGGTGAAACCAGTAGACGATGCAGAATATCTCCGCCAGTAGGCTATCGAGCATATGCCACGACTGCACGTGCGCTGCCTCGTGTAAGAGAATATGCTCCCTGAGTGCCCCCTGGGGGATATGCTCGGGGATGAAGATGCGCCCCATCGTGCTAAAGGGTGGTATGCGATCGCTCTGGTACTGGCGTATCTCTATTCCGTTGTGGTGCCCGACCACGTGGCTACGAGCGATGAGCCTCCCGAGCGATATGAGCCGCACCACGAGCGTGAGCGTTGAGAAGGCTACTCCCGCGAGCCATAGCCAGCCGAGTACTCCCATCCAGTCGATAGTCTGCCACCAGCTTTGGGTTACGGGTACAAGGTCTACCTCGGCAGATGCCTCCATTAGGGCAAGGAGCATCTCGGGAGACAACGGCGTCTCCACCATAGGCTCAGGCTCCGAGATGAGCCATGGCAAGCGTTCTGGCAAGCTCGCGCCGACTAGTGGTACGACGAGCACCGAGAGCATCGCCAGTACGAGCCCCGTGCGACGCAAAGAGGCATCGCGCAGGTGCCGAAGCAGGGCGTAGTCCAGCAGAGCAAAGCAGGCGATACCTGCCGAGGCGATAGCCAGTATGATGATGGTCGTGTCCATAGGGGTAGGGGGATAGTGGTGGATGAAGTGAGGAGGTAGATCTACTCCTGGCCTTGATCGATGAGGTCAAGTAGCTCGCGCAGATCTTCTTTGGTGAGCTTGCGTCCCGAGACGAACTGCTGTACGAGCTGGGCGTAGCTTCCCTCAAAATACTGCTCTACCATACGGCCGAGCGTCTTGTCGGAGTATTCGCTTTGGGAGATCTGCACGTGGTAGAAATAGCGGTTTTTGATACTCTCTCCCGCGAGATAGCCTTTGCTCTCGAGGTTGCGTACTATCGAAGCCACCGTCGTATAGGGAGGGCGAGGCTCGGGGAGCCGCTCGAGGGCTTCCTTGACTGTCGTGGCCTCCGAGAGCCAAAAGGTGTTCATTACCGCCTCTTCTTGTGGCGTCAGTCTATCGGGCTGTTTCATTGCTGTTTGGATTGTATGTTGTACTGCTTCTGAGAGCAAAGTTACGAGTATTTCGTAAACTTGCAATACCTTATACTAATTTCTCGTAAACTTTCTTCCTACTTCTCTATTTTGCTCTCTCTCGGCGCCTTGTGAGGTCCACCTCTGTGGCTAGAGATGTGTTGGAATGACAAGGAGCCTCTCCCCTTGCAAGGGGATGAGGATCTGTATGCCAGGGCAGGAGGTTGAGGAGAGGTACGCTTGGCGTGGTGCGGGAGATGGGTTAGTGAGGGTAAGGTTATAAGTATCGCTCCAGTGCTACTGCATCCCCTCAAGTCCCAAAATCAGGCATTGTACCTACTAGCGAAGGATGCCACTGTACTGGGGGATAATTGCGCCCACATTACCCCCAAATTGTACATCTACATCTCTCTGAAAAAAGATCAAGAGCTTTCTCGAAAAAGATCAAGAACTTTTGGCGCAAACTTCTTGATCTTTTTTCAGAGAGATGTGAGACGATTTTTTGGGGGTAGTAAGGCACCCTGCTCCAGCTAGATATTATAGTGGGGTGATGTCGCCTTAGAGGGGCCAGGCAATGACCTGACGTATATGCTCTAGCGTTGCATTTATAGGAGAGGGGATAGGGAGGATGAGGCGAGGTGTGCTTTACGTGGTGCGGGAGTTGAGACGGGGAGCCGAGGGTTATAAGTATCGCTAATGAATGTATAGGAAGTTAAAAGAAATGTATTACCTTTGCTGGCAAGATGAGAGTAATGGTGCAAACTCAGGCCAAGCCAAAAAACTCCCCTAGGGGAGTGCAAGGCTTCCAGCCTTGCACTATATAAAAAGTCTCCCCTAAACACCCTTCTCAAAAGCTCCGAGCTGGGCAAACCGCATGCGGTTTGCCCAGCTCGGAGCTTTTCGTTTTGCCCGTCCTTGTGCTCCCTTAGGCCCAGGCTGGTACAGCCCTTATTTCTCCAACCGAGTTTCTATACCCGTATGCCCCTGTGTCTTGTGTGCTCTGTGCCCTTGAGCCAGTGGCATTCTCTGAATACTCTCCTAGAGCAATGATAGCCAATAATGATATGAACAGATTCCCCTACATCCCCCCACGCGCAGACTGTTTCTTTTGTCGCCCTCAGCATCATCTGCTGAGCCAGCTCTCCATGCCTAGTTACATCGATGCAGACTTTGGCGACCTAGAGGAGCACGACGAGTGGGGTCTGTGATGAATCCGAGAGTTATTAACCCATTTAGAATTAAGACAATCAAGCAATGAAACTAACGAAACTATGGGCCAGTGCCTTGGCCCTGCTTACCCTGGCGTCTTGTAGCCAGGATGTAGACGTCGTCCAGCCCCAGGAGGCGCCCAGGACGCGCCAGGTACACATCGACCTGACGGCTGGACAGGACGCCAATGCCCTGCGTGTCACCTACTTCTCAGCTCTGCAAACGTTGGGACGTAGTAGTTCGTGCCAGAGATATTGATGGCGCTGGT
>JBGYQR010000053.1:0-11976 GCA_041839075.1 Porphyromonas sp. | reverse complement strand
CGAGGTTGTATAAAACGACAGCTTGTAGCCTTGCTTTTGTAGCTGGTGGAGGTAGTTGTCCTCTCCAGGTTCATGCCATTTGCCTCGTAGCCCCCAAATGGAGCTATCGCTAATCTCTTGTCGATTGGCAGACAGCTCCTGTCCAAGCTCCTGGTAATAATCAAGCGTACGCTGGTAGCTCTCGATTATACCTAATAGCTCTGTCTCTGACTTGTCGGATGCAGGAGCCTCTACTGGAGCGAAGCCGTCAGGTAACCACTGCCCCAGTGCTTTGACCTTAGAGGCGATCTCTTGGCGTTGCTCTATGAGCGCTCTCAACTGCTCAGATTCGGTCGGATTGATACGCTGAGAGACGTGCACGACGCCAAGTCCTTGGAGCGTAGCTAAGAATTCCTCATACTCCCTATGAAAGATCAGGAACGAATACTTGCGCATCTTTTGTATCATAGCTTTTCGTCCTCTTCTAGTTGTTTGCGTCTATCGAGATTAGCCCTCATGATCTTCTGAGAGCTCTTAGAGAGACTCTCTTCGTCCTCGAGGAAGCGCTTGATCTTGCGAATGGCATCCTGGTACCCTGGTATTTGCACTTTCTCGAAGAGATTGACTTTTTGGGTCGTTTTCTTGCGGGCATGCTCGAGGAACTCCATTTTAAGCCGCAGGAATTCTGCTTGGATACCTGTTGTAGCCAATGTTTTGAGCAGGTCAATACCTTCGGCAAACCACGACGGAGCATTGAAGATGCTGAACGACTTTACCTCGTAGTGAATTTCGTCCAACACAGGGAGCACAACTCCCGCCACTTTACGCACGGACAAATCCACTTTATTGACCTTGATGAGATCTGGACGAAACTCATCCCATAGATTGACCATGCTGTGGTAGCTTTGGATCTGTCGCTCTAGCTCTGCCTCAAGTTCGTCTACCTCCCTTTTGGTTTGCTTGACCTGCTGACGCAAAGCGCTCTCCTTGCTCTTGATTGTCGGGAGCGTACGAATGCGCATTTTGAGCGCCTTCTCCTGCTGTTGTAGGGAGGTTTTGTTGTACTGAAACTTTATAGCCATACGCTCTACTCTCAGTTGATGATGTTGATATGACTATATCCTAAGCCTTGCTCTCGACCCAATACTTGTCTACAAATTGCTGTCTAATATTCACCTCTGATGGCTTGAAGTACTTGCCAAAGAGCTTCCAAGCAGTGTCTAGCATCTCCTCTGTATCAACATTGACGTCAATGGCTAGTAGCTCTCGCGAATAGTCGTCGGCAAAGCTGAGGGTACGTTCGTCGTAGTCGGAGAGGTCAAAACCATTCTCGAGCTTGGTTTGTGCACCAGCAGCGTCGGAGAAAAGGCGTACGGCGGCATTCATCACCTGGGGGTGATCTTCGCGCGTTTTCTTACCGATGACAAGCTGCTTGAGTCGGCTTAGAGAGCGGAATGGATCCACGATAACCTTACCTACATTGCTATCTCTACGCAAATAGAGCTGTCCCTCTGTGATATAGCCCGTATTATCGGGTACTGCGTGGGTGATGTCTCCTCCCGAAAGAGTTGTTACGGCTATGATGGTGATCGAGCCACCTTCGGGGAATTGTACTGCCTTCTCGTAGATCTTGGCCAAGTCGCTATATAGAGAGCCAGGCATAGCATCCTTGGATGGGATTTGATCCATACGATTAGATACTATCGCCAGGGCATCAGCATAGTTGGTCATGTCCGTCAGCAGTACCAGTACTTTCTCCTTCTTCTCCACCGAGAAATATTCGGCAGCCGTCAGAGCCATATCAGGTATGAGTAGACGCTCTACCGAAGGATCTTCGGTGGTATTGATGAAGCTGATAATGCGGTCAAGAGCTCCAGCGTTGCTGAAGGTATTCTTGAAAAACAAGTAGTCGTCATTGGTCATTCCCATCCCTCCGAGAATAATCTTGTCGCTCTTGGCTCGGAGCGCTACCATAGCCATTACTTCATTGAAGGGTTGGTCTGGGTCAGCGAAGAAGGGAATTTTTTGCCCTGTTACGAGCGTGTTGTTGAGGTCAATACCAGCAATACCAGTGGCAATGAGCTCCGATGGTTGCTCACGTCTTACGGGATTGACGGATGGGCCACCGATTTCACGCTCTTCGCCCGAAATAGGTGCACCGCCATCGATGGGCTCGCCATAGGCGTTGAAGAAACGACCTACCAGCTGATCCCCAACCTTTAGAGAGGGAGACTTGCCGAGGAAGACGACCTCTGCATCAGTAGGAATACCTTCGGTACCTCCATACACTTGCAGGGTTACTTCTGTACCAATGATACGCACGACCTGAGCAAGACGCCCATTGATAGTTGCCAGCTCTTCGTTACCAACACCCGTTGCGTGTAGCATACAGGTGGCTTTGGTGATATTGCTGATCTTAGTATATATCTTTTGGAATGCTTTTGCTGCCATAGTTTTATATTACTTAGCGCGTTGGTTAATAAGCTCTTGCATCTTGCTCTCGTGTTGGCTAAACTCAGAGCTTGGCCACTCAGAATAGTTCATCTGCTTGAAGGTATTGATCAGCTCCTTGAAATAGCCACCCACCTCGGAGAAGTTGTCAAATGAGAAATCGGTCTCACAAATACGTATAATGTGATCAACCATGTACTGTTGTCTCTCTAGGGGCGTGTTGCAGTCAATACTATCAAACGCATCTTGCTGGAGGATTACAAAGTCAATGAGCTCGCTTTTCCAGAAAGTAATATGGTACTCCAAGGGCACCCCATCATCTCCGAGGATGTTGATCTGCTCGGAGATTTCTTTCCCTTGTATCAAGCGACGCTTCATCTCTGCGACCTTGCCTACCCAGCTATCGTCTATACGCTCGCTGATATACGAGCGAAACTCAGGGTATTCGAGGTATTTAGAATAGCTATCAATTGGATTAACAGCAGGATAGCGCTTGCGGTCTGCACGCTCTTGCTCTAGGGCGTAGAAACATCGAGCCACCTTCTTCGTGTTTTCCGTTACAGGTTCCTTGAGGTTACCACCTGCAGGAGATACCGTCCCGAGGAATGTTACCGAACCCGTAGCTCCATTGTTTAGGTACACAAACCCTGCACGAGCATAGAAGTTCGCCACGATGGCAGAGAGGTCCATGGGGAAAGCATCGGGACCTGGTAGCTCCTCTAGACGGTTTGACATCTCTCGCAGAGCTTGGGCCCAGCGGCTTGTCGAGTCTGCCATGAGCATAACTCTCAGCCCCATAGAGCGATAATACTCAGCAATGGTCATGGCTGTATAAACCGAAGCTTCTCGAGCAGCCACAGGCATGTTGGAGGTGTTGGCGATGATGATCGTACGCTCCATCAGTCGTCTGCCAGTGTGTGGATCTATGAGCTCTGGAAACTCCTTGAATACCTCTACCACCTCATTGGCACGCTCTCCGCAAGCTGCGATGATCACAATATCAGCCTCAGCTTGCTTGCTGATGGCATGTTGCAGTACCGTCTTGCCTGTACCGAATGGACCAGGGATAAAGCCCGTCCCTCCCTCTACGATAGGATTGAGTGTATCAATGACACGTACACCCGTCTCTAGCAAGCGACTAGGACGAGGCTTCTCGCGGTAGCATTGTATAGCGCGCTTGACGGGCCACTTTTGCTCCATCGTAACCTCGACCTCACGACCTGTGGAGTCTACAAGGACTGCGATGACATCCTTGACCGTATATGCCCCCTCGCTTTTGAGGCTCTTGATGGTATAGTTGCGAGATAGGACGAAGGGCACCATGATCTTATGGGGCTGGAAGTTTTCGTCTACCTCGCCTAACCAAGAGCCAGCTTCAACGACATCTCCGACAGAGGCGATGGGCTTAAAGTCCCACAACTTCTCGGTGTCAAGAGGATAGGTGTATGAACCTCGTTGGAGGAATATCCCCTCCATCTTGTCTAGGTCATTTTGCAGACCATCATAGTTTTTGGATAGCATACCAGGCCCTAGGGTTACCTCGAGCATGTGCCCCTTAAACTCAACGCTATCTCCGATGCGCATTCCACGAGTAGACTCAAACACCTGGGCATAGGCGTTAGCTCCCGTTACCTTGATAACTTCGCTCATCAGTGGGGTTCCCCCGACAGTGATATAGCAGATCTCGTTTTGCGCAACAGGCCCATCTACCTCGATGGTAACGAGATTGGATACGATGCCCTTAACTATTCCTTTGGTAGCCATTGTGCTTATTGTGATTATTTCTTCAAGCGCTTTTCTAAAGCCTATGCTCTGCAAACTAGCGCTTGCTTGTATTGTTTTTGAATTCTTGTAGGGAGGCGTTACTCTCGGCTTTGAGCCCCATGACTAGATCTCTGAAGGCTTTAGCTCCGGCCTCAGCATCTAGCTTGAGCCAACGCTCGATGATACCAAGCCTTATATAATAGGCCAGTACACTCTCTATATCAAAGACTCTGGCAAATGTTTGCTCCTCTAGCCACTGCCAACGTAGGACGTCTATCATGCGTTCGCGTCTAGTAATATCGCGCTCCTCTGCAATCTGTACCATGTTGAGGATGAGTGGCTCGTCCTCACTAAGATCAAAGTCTTTGGATTTGCTGGTGCGAAGCCTATCAACGACCTCTCCCTCTCCTACAATATATGCGTCGGGGTTCCAGCCCAGTTTGCGACAGGTATGGACGACGAGGACATTGCGTAGTAGCATATTAAAGGCAAACCACCGAGCAAGGAAGTCATTCTTGACATGTGACGCCGCCTCATAGTAGTAGCCTGCCAATTTATCCTCAAGCGATAGGGTAGGAGAGTCTGTACGGGATGTGATGGCCTCCTCGCCTAGGTCTTCTCCATCTCTTGGAGCCTGCTTGGGCTCAAACAGATCGGTAAGGAGTTGGATGACGTAGCGTGGCACTAGCTCGTTTCGCTTGGAGCCATGGCCCATAGCAATCGCCGTAGCGATACGCCGCAACTCTCTGATGGGGAGGGTAGATCGGTCTTCCGCACTGAGGATGCGCTCATCTTCTTCTTTCTCATCCTCATCGTCTAGGCTGATAGGCTCTGGCGCAACAATCTCCTCTTCAATGAGTTGCAATAGCTCTGGGTGCTTTTGCTCCTGGTGTAGCCACTCTAGGAACTCTCTGTCCTTGTTGGAGAGAATATCTTGGAGCTCCGTGTAGAAGTCTTCTTGGGAGAGGGGTAACTTCTGAGCATCGACAGACAAGTCGATAAGCCCAGAGACCAAACCATAATATCTTGCCATACAGCGTCTTCTCTAGCTATGAGATCTAGAATAGCTGCTGAGCAAGCTGAGGACGTAGGAAGCTCTTGAATAGCTCGAGAAACTCAGCTTCTCCCACTTGTATCTTAAATCCTCCATCAGCAGGCTTGAGCGTGAAGTCGGTGGGCTTGCCCGAGACGCTGGTGATACGTACACCTCCCTCTAGCAGATGCTTAGCATTAGAGGCGAAGTAGCGCTCAAGCGCCTCAGCCTGCGCCGTACCGATCTCAACACCTTTATTGGGGTCAAAGCCTTTGACAAGCTCAAGGATGAGCTGCTGCATAAATTCGGGATTGACACTCATGGCCTTTACATTGCTTGAGGCTATCTCCCCAGCGAGGCTTTCGGTAACGCTGGCACGGAGGCTATCAAGTAGTTGAGCGGCGTATAGCTTGAGTTCGCTTTGTGTGTTGTGGCGAAGCTCCTCGACATCGCGCTGTGCAGAGCGTAGGAGATTGTCTGCTTTCTCTTTGGCTTCAGCTTCCATCTGAGTCGCACGATCCTTCGCAGCCTGGAGGATACGCTCAGCTTCAGCGTTCCCTTTAAGAACTCCTTCGTTGTAGATTTTCTCTGTCAGTTCCTGAATCTTCGAGTCCATATTATGTTATTGGTTTATTGCTTTGCTAGCAAAGGTAATTATTCTGGGGGAAGATGGAGCAAGGTTTTTCTAGATTTTTCTGCGTTCTAGGCACAATACTATTAAGATTTGTCCGCTTCCTCTACTTCCTTCTCCAAATCTCGCTTATACCTCCAGGTCAATAGGGAGGTAGTACATGAAGATTACTCAGATTTTCCCCGCAATCAACTAAACATAATCAGACTTCTAAAATTGATGTAGAGCAAGATCTAAGGACAGCACGAGGTGATGACTATACCATCTACACGACGACAGCCTCCCTGGCTGAACGGCTTTGAGCTCCAGGCTTTTGTGCTAAACGCAGATACCAGGTGCGACAAACTGATGCGAGCACAGAAAGCTCTACAACCAAGGGATGACAAGTAGACCTAGACTATCCTGCCTACACACGTCTATCTTGAGGGGCTAGCCGAGTCCGTAACGAGCCTCTGCCCGATCCTTCCTAAGAGACGTGAGCGGTGCTTCCTAAGCCCCTCACTAGATGTAAGGCTCATATATTTTCTGTGGCTATAAACAAGGAAGCCGTCGTACACACATACAACGGCTTCCCCAATAAAACACATTAACAACAATCTGATCTCTGAGCCGAAAGCCGGACTCGAACCGGCGACCTATTCATTACGAATGAATTGCTCTACCAACTGAGCTATTTCGGCACACACAAGGATATTGTGTCCTTGGTTTTGCGAGTGCAAAGATAGAGATTTAATTCAAATCTCCCAATAGGTCAGCCATAAATTTGTCGAGATCTTCGTTCATCCCCTCCAAGAGAGGAGCCGAGAGCTTGATCGTATCGTCATCTAGGAAGAGCAGATGCTCGATAGTCTCAAACTCCGCCGTCACCAACTCAATAGAAAATGGCCGCTCGAAGTATGGGCTATCCCAATAGGCACGGCTATCCAGCTTGGCAATAACAGAGTAAAGCGTATCGACCATCTCTGGTGTTGGTCGCAAAGCATCCTCTTTGATCCAACCATATATCTCGATGCTGTTGAGGAGCTCATCACCATCACCATATAGAGATACCTCTCCCGTCGCCATATTGACTCTGACGAAAAGATCGTTGAGATGCTCCTTGAGGCAACGAGCATGCCCAGCTGTGGTCAGATCCTCAAAGAGGCGCTCTATCAGTTGCGAGGCCTTACTTGTCGTTCCCATGACTATACTCTGTTTTCTGTGTTGGATTACTCTAGTCCTATTATGTTGGCTACCATAGCACTGATGACCTATCGTCTACATACCCTTTAGCTGGGCTATGCTTTGCTCTATGGTCGCGATACGAGCCAAGGCATCGCTCTGTTTTTTACGCTCTAGGGCAATGACCTGCTCTGGAGCTCGAGCGACAAAGCTCTCGTTGCTGAGCTTTTTCTCCACAGAGGCGAGGAACCTACGCTGATGCTCTAGGTCTGCCTCTAGCTTAGCGATCTCCTCATCGACATTGATATACTGAGCCATCGGTACGGCAAACTCCTGCGTCCCGAGGACAAAGCTCACTGCTCCTTCGCTTTTGCTTGCCGTACGCAGGATAGCATCTAGCCCAGCGAGCTTGATGAGTACTGCATCGAGCCTTGCATCAAAATCGGGGGCTACCTCTAGCGTCAAGGCCTCCTTAGGAGACAACCCCTTGCTTGTGCGTATGCTGCGCACACAAGAGATGATCTCTTGAGCAAGCGCAAAGCGCTCGAGTAGATCAGTGTCTACCTCTCCTTGGCGCTCGAGTAGTTGCACGTTCATCAAGCTCTCCCCTACTCCACGCTCTTTGAGGGCTTGCCACAACTCCTCTGTAATGAAAGGCATGAATGGATGCAATAGCGCCAGCACCTCTTCGAGGAAGGACTCTGTCTCACCTAGCGTCTGAGCATCTATTGGGCTACCATAGGCAGGCTTGACGAGCTCCAGGTAGTACGACGAGAAGTCGTCTCGGATAAACTTGTATATCTCCGTGAGTGCCTCATTGATACGGTACTTGCCCATGAGGTCTGCAACCTCTAGCTGCACTTGTGCCATACGCTCAGCGAACCATGCTACTGCTAGGCTAGCACTCTCGGGTTGCGCAAGAGACGCATCACTCTCCCACCCCTTGATCAGGCGGAAGGTGTTCCAAACTTTATTGCAAAAATTGCGCCCCTGCTCACACAGAGAGACATCGAAGAGAATGTCGTTGCCAGCTGCTGCGGCCATCATCAGCCCCATGCGTACGCCATCAGCTCCGTACTCATCGATAAGCTCTAGGGGATCGGGCGAGTTGCCTAGACTCTTGCTCATCTTGCGTCCCAGCTTATCTCGTACGATACCAGTTAGGTAGACGTTCTCAAAGGGCTTTTTCCCCTTAAACTCATACCCCGCGATGATCATCCTGGCAACCCAAAAGAAAAGTATGTCTGGACCCGTAACGAGGTCTGCCGTAGGATAGTAGTACTTGAAGTCCTCTGTCTCCTCGCCAAAAACGGGAGAGAATACGCTTATCGGCCATAGCCAAGATGAGAACCATGTATCGAGACAATCTTCATCTTGCCGTAGGTCATCCATCGTCCAGGTGCTATCCTGCTCTTGGGCTAGTCGTAGAGCGTCCTCTGCATTAGAGGCAACTACATACGTACCATTGGGGAGGTAGTAGGCAGGGATGCGGTGCCCCCACCACAACTGGCGGCTTACGCACCAGTCTTTGACATTCTCCATCCAGTGGCGGTAGGTGTTTTTGAACTTGGCCGGGTGCAACTTAACCTCGTCATTCATCACCGCCTCTAGTGCAGGCTTAGAGAGCTCCGTCATTTTGAGGAACCACTGCATCGAGAGCTTAGGCTCGATCACTGCATGTGTGCGCTCGCTATGCCCCACCTTGTTGGTGTACTCCTCTGTACGCTCCATGAGCCCAGCCTCAATGAGGTCTAGCTCTATTTGCTTGCGCACAGCGAAGCGATCCATACCCGCATAGCGCCCTCCGTGTTCGTTGAGCGTAGCGTCGTCGTTGAATATATCGATGGTCTCGAGCTGGTGCCTTTCACCGAGTACATAGTCATTGACATCGTGTGCGGGGGTTACCTTGAGGCAACCTGTACCAAACTCCAGATCGACATACTCGTCCTCTATGACGGGCACACTACGCCCAACTAGAGGTACGATTAGGCGCTTGCCTTTAAGATGGCGGTAGCGCTCATCATGAGGATTGATGCACACCGCCGTATCTCCCATAATGGTCTCAGGACGTGTGGTGGCAACCACCACGTAGCTATCCTCTCCGTCCAGGTAATAGCGTAGGTAGTAGAGCTTACCCTGTTGCTCCTTGTAGACTACCTCCTCATCGCTGAGAGCGGTGCGAGCTGCGGGGTCCCAATTGACCACGCGCACGCCACGATATATGAGCCCCTTGCGGTAGAGATCTACAAAGACATCGATCACGCTCTGGCTACGGCTCTCGTCCATAGTAAACGCCGTACGAGACCAATCACAGCTTGCCCCTAGGCGCTTGAGCTGCTCGAGTATAATACCCCCGTACTCTCTCGTCCAGTCCCAGGCATGATCCAAGAATGCCTCTCGAGAGAGATCTGTCTTCTTGATACCTTGTTGGCCGAGGCGTTGTACGACCTTGGCCTCTGTTGCGATAGAGGCATGGTCTGTACCAGGTACCCAGCAGGCGTTGAAACCACGCTGGCGAGCACGGCGGATCAGGATATCTTGGATCGTATTGTTGAGCATGTGCCCCATGTGCAATACCCCCGTAACGTTGGGCGGAGGGATGACGATGGAGTAAGGCTTACGCTCGTCTGGAGTAGAGGCAAAGAGATTATGCTCCATCCAGTACGCGTACCATTTGGACTCGACGGAGGAGGGATTATACTTGGTTGCTAATTCCATTGAATCTTGTATCGTGATTGCTATGACCACGCAAACTTACAGAAAATCTGCGATTGGTCCCCGCTTGGCGGAGGCTAGATAAAAAAGAGTAGTAATAGCTGAGTGGTGATGATGCGCACAAACATAGCTGCGGGATATACCGTGGCGTAGGCTACGTTGCAAGTCTTAGACGCTGTGAGCTCTGTGGCGTAGTCGAGGGCAAATGGATTGGCCATCGTACCGCATACCATACCAGCCATCTCGGCAAATCCCTTGCGTAGCACAAAGAGACAGAAGAGCCCCATGATCATCGATGGTAGCACCGTAATAATGAAACCGACAAGCAACCACAAGAGCCCATCACCATGTACGAGCGTCTCGACAAAGCCAGCTCCGTTGTTGAGCCCTAGCCCCGCCAGGAAGAGGATGATACCGATCTGCTTGATGAGCTGGGTCGCACTATTGGTCATATAGGTAGCTAGTCCAAGGCGAGGGCCAAAGGCACCCATCAAGATACCGACGACAATAGGCCCTCCGGCTAGGCCTAGCTGTATGGGGATGTTCATCCCTGGGATATAGACGGGTATGATACCGATTAGACAGCCCAGGCACAACCCCCAAAAGAAGCTCACCAACCTAGGTTTCTCGAGCATAGCGATAGAGTTCCCTAGGAGCTCCTCTACTTTGTTGAGAGCTCCTGCCTCTCCGACGATGGTCAGGCGGTCGCCCGTCTGCAAATAGAGGTCTGGACTAGCCAGTAGCTCGATACCAACGCGGTCTATACGGGTAATGTTGATGCCGTACTTATTGCGCAGGCGCAGAGAGCCGAGCTTGACGCCGTTGAGCTTGGGGTTGGTGATGATGATACGTTTGTTGCTCAGGCTTGTATCTAGTGTGTCCCAATTGATGTCTGAGCGGTTCCAATCCTGGCGATCACTTCGCTGGCCAAAGAGGGCGACCAGGTTGTCTAGTTCGTCTTGACTACAAAGCGTCAATAGATGGTCGCCTGCCTCTAGCTTCGTGCTGGACGAGGGAATAGTCACCTCCCCACCCCTCCAAAGACGAGAGATGACGAAGTGCTTGTCCGTCATCGCGGCTACATCTCGGACATTTTGCCCGATGACCTGAGGATTGGTGACCTCAAACTCCGCCACAAAAGCGGCCTTGTACTCATCAACCTCCTGCTTGCTAAGCTTAGGAGCAAAGCGATAGAGTACAGCTATCCCGAGGATCACCCCGACGATACCCAGGGGGTAAGCAACAGCTGTCGCCATAGCGGCCTCGGCACCCTGAGCGGCAGCATCGGGAAGCCCCGAAGCCTGGAGTGTGCTCTGCACCGCTGCCAGCACGGGCGTATTGGTAACGGCTCCACTCATCAGCCCGAGCATCGTAGGCATCGAGATACCAGCGATATAGTGTAGAGCCACTACCACCACATAGGTCAGGGCGATCATCAGTAGCCCCTCGAGGTTGTAGCCCAGCCCCTTGCTACGTAGAGAGGGGAAAAACGAAGGTCCTACCTCCACACCCAGGGCGTAGATGAATAGCACGAGCCCAAAGCTCTGTACAATACCCACGAGGGCGGCATCGGTCTTGACACCTAGATGAGCGACGAGTAGTCCTACGAAAAACACAAACGTAACCCCTAAGCTAATTTTGGCCACTTGCAGTCGCCCAAGCAATAAGCCCAAGGCCGCCACTAGCGATATTACAACGATAGTTTGGATGGTCGAGGGCACTAAAAGTACGCCTTCCAGCCAAGTCGATATAGCATCTATCATCTCTATGTTATTATTGTAACTGATGTTTTCTCTGCAAAGTTACCTATTTCGCTTGTCATGGATTATTGTCCAAATCTTATGGATTATTGTCCAATGATAATAGACCATCGAGAGGCTATAAAAATGATGCAACCTACTGAATTATCAATGTGCGGAATAGTCTCCCCTAGCCCTCTGCTACTAAAATCCTCGGGGAGGGTACTTGTAGGCTTCGGCGGCACTAGTACATCTCTCTGCAAAAAGACCTAGGTTTTTGCGCCAAAAGACCTAGGTCTTTCTCAAGAAAAACCTAGGTCTTTTTGCAGAGAGATCTTGAGCAATTTTGCTCCCCTACAAATCCTCCCGATCAAAAGCTCCCGAGGACCTCTGAGCCCATTAAGTTATTTGGTACATCTCGGGATAACTCATACCTTAGAGCCACTTATCATATCCTATCACATTATCCTAGCACAATGCAATGAAACATTTACTTACCCTAT
>JBGYQR010000052.1:0-4160 GCA_041839075.1 Porphyromonas sp. | reverse complement strand
CCAAGGGAGGGTAGAGCTCCAGAGAGCTCGAAGCTCAGGAGGGAGCGTGATGGTGGGTTGAGGAGCTTGTAGGCAGCCTCTTTGGCAGACCACAAGAGGTGCAGGGCGACAAGGTGCTCTTGCGGGCTCTCGGGCAGTAGAGCCCGCTCTCTCAGAGAGACGAAGCGCGAGGAGACACGCTCCACCTGCCCCGAGAGGCGCTCTATATCGATGCCGATAGGTTGATGAGCCGAGAGCGCTACGGCTACATAGCCCTCGGTATGGCTGATGCTCAGCTGGGGCATTCCCTCGCCCTCGAGATAGGGAGCTCCAGAGGGCGTATGGGCATAGCTGACCTCACCCTCAGTGCCTAGCATATACGCCAGCAGACGACATACGGCAGCACGTGCTGCCGTATGTCGTCTGTGCCGCTCTAGGGGCGTAGTGTAGGCCATTTGGCAGACGCGTATGCTCTCGTGCCCAGGGATAGGCCAGTGTCTCATAGGGTGATGATGGCTAGTCTACACATGTCGCTCGGCGTGGTAGCTCGAGCGTACGAGTGGCCCCGACTCGACCTTGCCGATACCTATCTCGTGCCCCAGGATGCTGTATCTGCTAAACTGCCGAGGGTGCACATACTCCACGACGTCGAGATGGCGACGAGTGGGTTGTAGGTATTGTCCGATGGTGAGCACAGATACTCCTGCCTCATGGATCTCTCGCATGAGCTCTAGCACCTCCTCTTCGGTCTCGCCTAGCCCTACCATGATACCCGTCTTGGCTCTAATACCTGCCTGGGCGATATGCCGCAGGACGTTTAGGCTAGTCTCGTAGGTGGCGACATGTCGCACCGAGGGCGTGAGCCTACGGATGGTCTCGAGGTTGTGCGAGATGATGCGAGGCCTTAGGGCGATGATCTTGTCCACCAGAGCCAGGTCGCCATTGAAGTCGGGGATGAGCACCTCGATACTCACCTCTGGCGTAGTACGCTGTATCGCCTCGATGGTCTGCACCCAATGGTCGGCGCCATAGTCGGCGAGGTCGTCGCGGTCTACACTGGTGATGACGGCGTGCCTAAGCCCCATCTCCTTGATGCTGTCGGCTACCCTTTGGGGTTCGCCTGGGTCTAGGGGAGGTGGGGTACGGCTGCTCATCGTGTTGCAGAAGCGGCAGGCTCGGGTACACACAGCCCCGCCTATCATGAAGGTGGCCGTCCCTGCGCTCCAGCACTCACCTTGGTTGGGACAGCGTCCGCTGTGGCAGATGGTGTTGAGCCCTCGTCCCTCGACGCTCTGCTTGGTCTCAGCGAAGGTGCTGTTGTCGCCTAGTCTGATCTTGAGCCAGTCGGGCTTGCGCACGCGCTGGGGCTTGACGGCAGGGGTGCTCTTGTCTTGCATACAATATCGTATAGATGGCTATATAGGTTTAGGCAGGGGGGGCTAGCGGATCTTGAGGGTGATGAGCGTCAGGGCAGCCAGGATGAGCCCGATGAGGAAGAAGCGCATTGTGATCTTCGACTCGGGTAGGGCTGTGCGGGGCTTGTTCCACAGGCATTCGATACCGCTATCTGCTCCGTGCTGGTAGTGGTGGTGCAGGGGAGACATGCGTATGATGCGCTTGCCCTTGCCCGAGCGCCTCTGGTGGTACTGGAAGTAAAAGACCTGGGCAATCACCGAGATCCCCTCGAGGATAAACACCCCACAGAGGATGGGCAGTAGTAGCTCCTTGCGGATGAGGATGGCAAAGACCCCGATAATGCCTCCGAGCATGAGGCTACCCGTATCGCCCATGAAGACCTGAGCGGGGTAGCTATTGTACCATAGGAAGCCGAGGGTGGCTCCGACAAACGCTGCGGCAAAGATAACCAGCTCCTCCGTGCCGGGGATGAACATGATGTTGAGATACCCCGCCATCTGGTAGTGCGACGATACATACGCCAGTATCCCCAGCACGACCCCTACGATGGCCGACGAGCCCGAGGCGAGCCCATCTATGCCATCGGTGAGATTGACGCAGTTGGAGAGCATCGTGACGATGAAGACCGTCATGGCGATGAAGAGCGCCCAGCCCACCACCTTGCCCGCTGGGCCATCGATGGGAAGTATCTTGGAGTAGTCTAGATTGTTGTTTTTGAGGAATGGTATGGTCGTCTGGGTGCTCTTGGTCTCGACCTGCTGGAAGACCACTTCGCGCACGCCATTGTTAGAGACCACCTCGCTGTTTTCTTTGATGACGGCCGATGGGCTGAGGTATAGCGATACGGCCACGATGAGCCCTAGGAGCACCTGGCCGACAATCTTGTAGCGTCCGGGGAGGCCCTCCTTGTTTTTTTTGAACACCTTGATATAGTCGTCCAAGAAGCCGAGCCCACCCATCAGCACAGTGGTGATCAGCATAAGGATGACGTATAGGTTGCCCAGCTTGGCCAGGAGCAGGGTGGGGATGAGGATGGCGATGATCATGATCACGCCCCCCATCGTTGGCGTGCCACGCTTGGCCATTTGGTCGGCGAGCCCCAGGTTGCGGATGTCCTCGCCAATCTTGATGCGTCTGAGGTGGCGGATGATCTTGTGCCCGAGTATGGTCGTCAGCAGTAGAGCCATGATGAAGGCTAGCCCCACACGTACCGAGACGTAGGTCATAAGCCTTGCCCCAGGGATGCCGAGGCCGTTGAGAAAGTCAAAGAGGTAGTACAGCATACGAAGAGGGTGGTTGCTTGAGGGTGATAGACGTCTGAGGATGCGATGGATTATAGGAGCGCCTTGACGACCTCTCTGTCGTCAAAGGGGTGGCGTACGCCCTGTATCTCTTGGTAGGTCTCGTGGCCTTTGCCTGCGATCAGGATGTAGTCTCCTCTCTGAGCCATGAGGGTAGCGGTGCGGATGGCTTCAGTTCTATCGGTGATGGTGATGGTGCGCCCGAGAGCTTCTGCGTCAAGGCCAGCTTTCATCTCAGCGATGATATCTTCGGGTCGCTCTGAGCGGGGGTTGTCGGAGGTCAGGATGAGCCTATCGCTCAGGCGCGCTGCCTCGGCAGCCATGATGGGGCGCTTGCCTCGGTCTCTATCTCCGCCACAGCCTACTACGCAGATGATGCGCTGTGGCTCTAGCTGGCGAAGCGTCTCTAGGACATTGACCAGGGCGTCGGGCGTATGGGCATAGTCCACAAAGGCGGTGAAGCCCTTCGTGCTGTGCAGGGTCTCGAGGCGTCCGTCTACCGAAGTGAGCATCGAGAGGTGGCGCAGTACCTCCTCCCTGGGCATGCCCATCAGGAGGCTAGCGCCATATACGGCCAGTAGGTTGTAGATGTTGAACTCGCCCAGTAGCCGTACCATCACCTCGTGGCCATCGATCTCGAGCTGTGTGCCCTCGGGGTAGCGCTCGAGCACGATGGCGCGGTAGTCGGCAAGGTTCCTCAGGGCATAATAGGCCCCCCGGGCAGAGGTGTTTTGCATCATCACTTGCCCGTTGCGGTCGTCGAGGTTGCTGAGCGCCCAGGCTCCGCGAGGGAGGTCGTCAAAGAAGCGCTTCTTGGCCTGGAGGTAGGCCTTGACGCTGCCGTGGTAGTCGAGGTGGTCTCTCGTTAGGTTGGTGAAGATCCCCCCGGCAAACGTGATGCCAGCGATGCGCCGTTGGTCTACGGCATGGCTACTCACCTCCATGAAGACATGGCTACACCCCGCCTCGAGCATCTCGGCCAGGAGTGCCTGGAGCTGGATAGCCCCCGGAGTGGTGTGGGTGCTGGGCGAGGGTCTGCCGTCGATATAGTTGCACACGGTGCTGAGTAGTCCCGAGGGGTAGCCCGCTCCTCGCCAGAGGCGGTACAAGAGGGTAGCGATCGTCGTCTTGCCGTTGGTGCCCGTTACACCTACGACGGTCAGCGCGTCAGAGGGATGTCCCCACCAGCCCGAGGCGATGAGCCCCAAGGCCTCGTGGCTATCTGTGACGAGTATATAGGTCGTCTCGGGGTGCAACTCCTCGGGGAGGGTCTCCAGGACGATAGCTCTAGCCCCCTGCTCGATTGCTTTGGGGACGAAGCGGTGCCCGTCAGAGGTCGCCCCACGTAGGGCAAAGAATAGGCTCCCCCCCTCCGCCTTGCGCGAGTCCTCGGTGAGCTGGGTGATCTCGACCCCTTGGCTGGGGGCTCCGTGTAGGGTATATCGTTGTCCGGCAGCGAGCTTG
>JBGYQR010000051.1:0-8279 GCA_041839075.1 Porphyromonas sp. | reverse complement strand
CTGCTGGCTGGCTTCTGCGGTCTCGAATACCTAGGTGCCGTTGGTAGCTACGGCTTCTCGCACACGGTGAGCGACCAGGAGGCCAGAGAGATGGGGCGCAAGCACGCTGAGCGTCTCATCGCCCTCATTGGCTAAGGCCGTGCCCTAGGCGACGACCTCAACCCCCGCATTGTATTTGTAGTCCTGGGCTACTGCTCCGACGGAGCAGTAGCCCAGGACTACAAACTTATTTAGAGCAAGCACCAAGCACCGCCGCCACCCCCTTGACACGCACCATCCATATTTACGTCAAAGCAGCCTTCCCCCAAAGATTCTCGTCCTCCCCAAGAGGAGGCATGCAGAGGGCAAACTGAGCCTACGCATACCAAAGTCTATACTCATATTGAAGGGGATACTATCCTAATGTAGGATTAGGTTACTCTAGGGCGGGAGGCTATGTGAGCGCCTTCTGCTATCTTTGTGCAACATAGCTCGATGAGAGAGGAGAGCCCGGTGGCAGACAAAGCCATTAGACCATAGGCATCCATAGGCAAGAGAGCCAAGAGCACTAAGATCAATGTTGCACAAAAAGGATTTCGTACAAATAGGCGTCGTCGGACGCACGCACGGCATACAAGGAGAGGTAGCCATCAAGCTATCGGTAGACCTATCTGGACTACTAGAGGAGGGCGAGCGCGTCTTCCTTATGCTCGAGGAAGAGGGACTGCTCATTCCCTATGCCATAGAGAGCCATCGCTCTCGGTCTGGAGAGGTAGATCTCATCCGCTTTGCCGGTATCCACAGACTAGAGGAGGCCGAGCGTCTCGTCGGTAAGGCCGTTTGGCTAGAGGAGAGCTATATGGCCGAGGACGAACTGAGCCAAGACCCGTACGAATGGAGCAGGTACGTAGGATTTGAGATCTACGACGCAGAGACCAGTGCCCTTGTAGGGCGCGTGCTGGAGGTCGATGAGCGCACCCTCAACGTACTACTCTTCGTCGAGACACCCTCGGGAGAGGAGCTCGTGCTACCCATCGCTGAGGAGCTACTCCTCGGCGTCGATGACCAGGAGCGTACCTGCACGCTCCGTATCCCTCTAGGACTACTAGACGAGAGCCTTATGGAGGGGGAAGACGACTAACCGCTCCACACACGCTCTAGGCAACAACCCAACAGACAAACAATGATCACTCAGATAGCCATACTCGGATCGACAGGATCCATCGGCACACAGACGGTAGACATCATCCGTCGCAATCCCCAGCGCTTCTCAGCTCATACGCTGACGGCAGGCCGCAACTACCAGCTCCTCATAGAGCAGGCTCTAGCGCTACAACCTCGTCGAGTCGTCATCGCGGCGGACGAGTATTACCACGAGGTCAAGAACGCCCTGAGGCATACCAGTATAGAGGTCTATGCTGGCATCAGTGCCATCGAGGAGGCAGCTGGAGACCCTGATATAGACGTCGTCATCACCGCTATGGTCGGTATATCGGGGCTACGCCCCACGATAGCAGCGCTCAAGGGGGGAAAGACCATTGGTCTAGCCAACAAAGAGACGCTCGTCGTAGCTGGAGAACTTATCATGCGCCTAGCCTCAGAGACAGGTGCACGCATCATCCCCGTAGACTCGGAGCACTCAGCGATATACCAGTGCCTCATTGGAGAGACGACGAAGCCAGAGAAGATTATCCTCACGGCCTCGGGAGGTCCCTTTCGCACCCTCTCTCGAGCAGAGCTGTTGCATGTTACCAAGGCACAAGCGCTCAAGCATCCCAACTGGGTGATGGGGGCTAAGGTGACCATCGACTCGGCCTCTCTGATGAACAAGGGGCTAGAAATGATCGAGGCTCGCTGGCTCTTTGACATTGACCCAAGCGCCATAGAGGTACTGGTGCACCCACAGAGCATCATTCACTCGATGGTACAATTTGCCGATGGCTCTATCAAAGCTCAGCTGGGCATCCCCGATATGCGTCTGCCGATCAGCTACGCTATGGGACTAAGCCAGCGCGTGCCCAACGATCTAGAGCGCTACGACTTCCTCTCTCAGGGCTTCACGTTTGAGCGCCCCGACCTAGAGCGCTTCCCCAACCTAGCTCTCGCCTACGAGGCCATAGGACATGGTGGCGACCTACCTGCGGTGATGAACGCAGCCAACGAGATAGCCGTGGCAGCATTCCTCGAGGAGCGTATAGGCTTTTGCCAGATGAGCGAGATCATCGCCCAAGTGATGGGGCAGTACTCGGCGACGCCCTCCCCTAGCCTTGAGCATCTACTGGCCCTCGACCTAGAGGTGCGCAGGGAGACCACTAGCCGGCTGGCTCAGTTCTAACAATCTTCACCACCTACCACTCCACAATAGACCAATTGGATCATGAACATTATACAGCTCATCATTGCCCTATCGATATTGGTATTCGTCCACGAACTTGGGCACTTCATCATGGCTCGCCTCTTTGGCACAAGGGTAGAGAAGTTTTACCTCTTCTTCAATCCTTGGTTTTCGCTTTTCAAATGGCAATCAAAGCGTAGCGGTACGATCTACGGCCTAGGCTGGCTTCCCCTTGGGGGCTACTGCCAAATCGCAGGGATGATCGACGAGAGCCTCGACGAAGAGCAGATCAAGAGTGAGCCTAAGCCCGACGAGTTTCGTAGCAAACCCGCCTGGCAGAGACTACTCATCATGGCTGGAGGAGTGATATTCAACCTCATACTCGCCTTCGTCATCTACTGTGCTGTGGCCTTCTCGTGGGGCGACAAACATCTTGATACTAGAGCCGTAGGTAGTGGCTGGGCATTCTCCCCCGTAGCCCAAGAGGTAGGCTTTGTTGATGGAGACATTATCCTCTCTATCGATGGCGACAGTCAGCTCAACGCCCTAGACAACCGCCTGCTCTCGCGCATTATAGAGGCCAATCAGGTCGAGGTGCTACGCTCAGGAGAGACGCTCAAGATCACCATCCCAGAGGATATGATGCAGCGCCTGCTAAGAGCCGAGACAGGTCTGGCGACGATGCAGATGCCTTTTGTCATTGCAGAGGTGACGCGTCCAGAGGTGGCGGCCCTAGGACTAGCCCCAGGCGATAGCATCATCGCAGTGGCAGGCACGCTCACCCCAGACCTCAGAGACGTACAGCGCCTGGTGGCCGAGCATCGCGGAGGCGAAGTGGAGCTACGCACCGCCCGAGGCACAGTCTCGGTACCAGTAGACACGGCTGGACGCATAGGCCTAGTGGCCACGTCTGCCGAAGACTTGCTCCCCATCAAGCATATCAGCTACAACCTACTAGAGGCTATACCTGCGGGTTATCACAAAGCCTACGGAGCCATCTCTGGGTATCTAGGAGGGCTCAAACACGTCTTCACCAAGGAGGGAGCTCAGAGCCTCGGAGGGCTCGGCACGATGGCCAAGCTCTTCCCCAGTAGCTTCGACTGGTATAGCTTTTGGATGACGACAGCTTTCTTCTCGATCATCCTGGCGGTGATGAACCTCCTGCCCATCCCTGCTCTTGATGGGGGGCATATCATCTTCCTCCTACTAGAGATGATCACACGTCGCAAGCTCAGCGACCAGGTGATGATGCGGATACAGATGGTGGGGATGGTGCTCCTGTTTGCCCTAATGCTCTACGCCAACGGCAACGACATCTATCGCTACCTCATCAAATAAAGGACATTATTCTCTACCTTTGTCGTACATAAAGCAACAACGATGACAGACTCTGCTATCATTTTGGACTATGACAGCGTGCTCGTATGTCGGCACGAACATGTGCTGATGCGGGACTTTTCGCTACGCCTCTCGCAGGGGGAGTTCGTCTACCTCGTAGGTCCCGTGGGTTCGGGCAAGAGCTCGCTACTGAAGACCATCTATGGAGAGTTGTCTCTACCCGAGGGGAGGGCCAGGGTCTTCGACTTTGACCTGCGCAAGATCTCCCGTCGCGACACCCAAGCCTTACGTAGGCAGATGGGTATTGTCTTCCAGGACTTTCAGCTCCTGACCGACCGCACAGCCTATGACAACCTCGACGTTGTGCTGCGCGCCCTAGGCTACAAGCGCAAGGCTGAGCGAGCCGAGCGTATCGCCGAAGCCCTCAAAGCCGTAGGGCTCGAAAACAAGGGGTACAAATACCCCCACGAGCTATCGGGAGGCGAGCAACAGCGTGTTGCCATAGCTCGCGCCATTCTCCCCCGCCCCCGGCTGATCCTTGCCGACGAGCCAACGGCCAACCTCGACCCAGAGAGTGGCCTCCAGATCACAGAGCTACTACATCGCCTGGCTAGCGAGATGGGAACGGCCGTACTGATGGCCACCCACAATCTCAGAGCCGTAGACCTCTACCCCGCTCGCCTGATAGACCTCAGAGCCCTATCAAGCCAAGAGGCGACGCCCACTCAGGGAGAGCCCGTCCCATAAACTCCGCAAGCCCATTAGTCCACTCACCGCTTAAGCCCCGCTACTGCATTGAAGATTATGAAGTTTGGAGGTACCTCGGTAGCCTCCGCCGAACGCATCCGCCACGTCGCTGATCTCATCACATCTTCCGACACCCCAAAGATTGTCGTCCTCTCGGCTATGGCCGGTACGACCAACACCTTGGTGGAGATTAGTCGCCAGCTCGTCCTGCGCCATCGCCATGAGGCTCTGACCCTGCTTACCAAGCTCAAGAAGAAGTATGAAGAAGAGACACGCCTGCTGTTTCCCAGCAAAGCGAGCTACGACCGCAACTGGACCATCGTAGGCGAAACATTCTTCTACCTCGAGCAAGTATGCTACACTGAGAACTTCACCCTATATGACGAGAAGAAAATACTTGCCCGAGGTGAGCTCCTCAGCACAGCGATGATGCTGGGGCACCTGGCAGACCGAGGCGTCTCGGCACACGGGCTCCCCGCCCTGGAGTTTATGCGCACGGACAAAAATGCCGAGCCAGACCTTACCTATATACGCGACCATATCCAGATGTATCTGGACAAAGCCCCCAGCGAGACCAAGCTCTTCATCACCGAGGGGTATATCTGTCGCAACGCTTTTGGGGATGTGGACAACCTCCAGCGAGGTGGTAGCGACTATACCGCTACACTGATAGGCGCAGCCCTACGCGCTGACGAGATACAGATCTGGACGGACATCGATGGCATGCACAACAACGATCCCCGTGTCGTAGATGCCACCCAGCCCGTACGCAACCTGCTCTTTGAGGAGGCAGCTGAGCTGGCCTACTTTGGAGCGAAGATCCTGCACCCAACCTGCATCCTCCCCGCTCAAGCTGAGGGGATACCCGTACGCCTATTGAACACCCTCGCTCCCGAAGCCCCTGGCACGCTCATCTCAACGGCCACAGACAAGGACAAGATCAAAGCCGTAGCCGCCAAGGACGACCTGGCGATGATACGGGTACGAAGCAACAACCAGCAGACAGCCTGGAGCTTTGTCGGCAAGGTCTTCGCCCTGATGGAGCACTACGGCATACCCATCGATATGATTGCCTCATCTGCCCTGGCGCTCTCGTTTGCCGTAGAGGCCTCGCGCATCTCGACCGAGCTCATCGATGACCTACAAGCCCTGGGTGAGGTTAGCATAGACCGCGACCTCACGATCGTCTGCGTTGTAGGAGACCTCGAGGCAGAAAACATTGGCTTTGAAGCTCAGATACTCGAAGCCCTCAGGGACATCCCTCTATGGATGATCTCCTATGGCGGTAGCGACTACAATATGGGTGTGCTCATCGAGTCGCGCTACAAGAAGACAGCCCTCAAGACGCTGAGCAATCACCTGTTCTCCTAGAGATGATGATCTCGAAGCTCCTACCTCTGTCATGACGACACGCCCATCGAAGCTAAGCCTATGGCTGGGGCTGACACGCCCCAAGACCCTCCCCTCTGCTCTGGCCTCCATCATCGTAGCGGTGAGCTACGCCTACGGGCTCATTGGGGAGGAGATCTCTTGGGGGCTAGTGGCGATGCTCAGCCTCATTGCCATTAGCGCTCAGATCGGGAGCAATATCGCCAACGACCTCATCGACCATCGCAAGGGTGCCGACACCCTAGAGCGCACGGGGCCTATGCGTCCCCTCACCCACGGATATATCTCCGAGAGAGAGGTCGTCGTCGGGCTCGTCATCTGCCTTGGCGTCCTGCTGGCTAGTGGTCTAGTGGTCATGGTGCTAACCTCTTGGTGGCTGGCCGTTGTGGGTCTTGCCATCGTCCTGGGGCTCTTGGCCTACTCGGGAGGGCCTTTCCCTCTCTCGTACAACAGCCTCGGAGAGGTGGCAGTGCTGGTGTTTTTCGGCTGGGTACCCGTTGTAACCAGCGTCTACGTCCTGACCGGTACGCTCTGGGATAGCACCCTGTGGCACCTGGCGACCTCCATCGGGCTGGCGAGCGTCAATATACTCATCGTCAATAACTACCGCGACTACGAGGAGGACCGCAAGGCTGGCAAGCGTACGCTCATCGTACGCCTTGGGAGGGACTTTGCTCCGAGGCTCTATCTGAGTTGCGTCCTGCTCTCGTGCCTATTGCTATATCCTATATACTCGTCGTTTGGGATCTTCGTACTACTCATATACGGAGGCTCTGCCCTACGCACCTACAAGGAGCTGACAACCCGAGAGGGATCAGCCCTCAACCACACGCTGGCACGCACGGCACAAAACGCAGCCCTTCTAGCTATCGCCATCGCCGTGATGCTTTGGCTCAAATAATTTGCTTAACATTGCACGCTCCTGGGCTTCCCCAAGAGACTGTACAAGAGAAGACAATATGCAAGAAGACCTAAAGACACAACGTAGCTGGCCTTGGCGCGCCGACCTTCGCAAGGCCCTAAGCAACAAGGAGCGCACCGCCCTACCAAGCACTCCTATGCCAGAGCTACATCAAGAGCCTAGCCTCTCCTCTCTGTATATCGAGGACAAGCTAGGCTTCTCTGCCGAGCAGGCGCTCACCGAAGCTCGCCGTTGCCTCGACTGCCCCTCACCCGGATGCGTCGAGGCATGTCCTGCTCATATCCATATCCCGACCTTCGTCAAGGCGATTGAGCATGGCGACCTCCCCCTGGCGTGGCACACCCTGCGAGAGCGTAGTACACTCTCGGCGATATGCTCCAGGGTATGCGCCCACGACCAGCAATGCGAGGGCGGATGTATCTACCCCGTAAGCCTCAAGAAAAAGGCTGTCGCCATCGGAGCCCTCGAGCGCTATGTCGCCACCTGGGAGGTGGAGCACCGCCACGAGATAGGTAGCCTCCAAGAGCCTGCCCCCAGCCTAGGCAAACAGGTGGCCATCATAGGCGCTGGGCCTGGTGCTCTAGCCGCTGCCCACGACCTGGTGCTCATGGGCTATGGCGTCACGATCTACGAACGTCTACCTAAGGCAGGAGGAGTGATGCGCACGGGGATACCCCGCTTTAGGCTGCCCAGCGAAGTCATTGACGATGAGGCCAAACGGCTAGAATGCTACGGCGTCAAGTTTTGCTATGGCGTCGAGGTCGGCAAGGATATATCTATCGATGAACTACGTGCTCAATATAGCGCCATCATCATCGCCACAGGAGCCTGCCTCTCCAACGTCATGGGGATCCCTGGCGAAGAGTTCCCCGGTGTGGTGCGTGCAGGAGACTACCTCACGCCTATCAATATGGCTAGCCCCCAGGACTTGCCCTCTATACCCCTCCCCCAAGCCCGGCGTGTAGCCATCATCGGCGGAGGCAACACGGCCATGGACGCTGCACGTACGGCACGCAGACTAGGGGCAGAGCAGGTTACGGTTGTGTATAGACGTGGTATGGCTGAGATGCCAGCTTGTCGAGACGAGGTAGAGCATGCGTTGGCTGAGGGGATAGAGTTCCTCACCCTCCACCAAGTAGCCCGTTACCTCCCTAGCCATGATGGGCAGGCGATGACGATGGAGCTTATCGAGATGCAGCTCACCGAGCCCGACGAGAGTGGCCGTCGTAGGCCAGAGCCAACGGGACACATTCGCTCTGTCGAGATCGATATGGCCGTAGTGTGTGTGGGCGTATCGCCTGAGCAGGAGTTTGTAGATACCCTAGGCGAAGGGCTACAAACCAAGTGGGGGTGCGTCATCATCACAGACGAGCAGCAAAAGACTAGCCTACCTAACCTCTATGCTGTTGGCGACGCTAGTCGTGGAGGCTCTACCGTCGTGCACGCCATGGCCGACGGACGTAGAGCTGCCCAGGCGATCCATCGCCAGCTCTCGGGGCAATAGCCCTACTCCCAGTCAGCCATCCGCTGCCCTATGCTCTACGCCGAAGTCCTACTTCCCCTAGCCGT
>JBGYQR010000050.1:0-10072 GCA_041839075.1 Porphyromonas sp. | reverse complement strand
GCACGGTGGTTCCTGTCAAGGACAACTTCTTTGCGGCTCTAAACTCTGCCGTCTTCTCCGATGGCTCGTTTGTGTATATCCCCAAGGGCGTTCGCTGTCCGATGGAGCTCTCTACCTACTTCCGCATCAATGCCATCAACACGGGGCAGTTTGAGCGCACGCTCATCATAGCCGATGAGGGTTCGTATGTCAGCTACCTCGAGGGCTGTACGGCTCCTCAGCGTGATGAGAATCAGCTACACGCTGCTATCGTAGAGATTATCGTAGAGACTGATGCCGAGGTCAAGTACTCGACGGTGCAAAACTGGTTCCCAGGGGACAAGGAGGGCAAGGGTGGTATCTACAACTTCGTTACCAAGCGTGGTATCTGTCGTGGCAACCGCTCCAAGCTCAGCTGGACGCAGGTAGAGACGGGTTCGGCCATTACTTGGAAGTATCCCAGCTGTGTCCTAAGGGGCGATGACTCAGTGGCGGAGTTTTATTCCGTAGCTGTTACCAACAACTACCAGCAGGCGGACACCGGTACCAAGATGATACATCTAGGCAAGAATACTCGTAGCCGTATCGTCTCCAAGGGCATTAGCGCCGGGCGTAGTCAAAATAGCTACCGCGGTCTCGTGCAGGTCGGCAAGCATGCTGATGGTGCGCGCAACCACTCACAGTGCGATAGTCTCCTACTCGGTAGTACTTGCGGAGCGCATACTTTCCCCTATGTGCAGGTAGACAATGATACGGCTATCATCGAGCACGAGGCCACCACGAGCAAGATTAGCGAAGACCAGGTCTTCTACTGTCAGCAACGTGGCATAGGCGTTGAGGAAGCTGTGGGGCTTATCGTCAATGGCTATGCCAAGGAGGTGATGAACAAGCTCCCGATGGAGTTTGCTGTCGAGGCTCAGAAGCTCCTCTCCATCTCCCTCGAGGGTTCGGTGGGTTAGCCTCCGCCCTCTCGTTATCTCCCTCTGTACCTATTCTCTGGCACGGCGCCTCTAGGCGTCGTGCCAGATTTTTTTTGTGCCCGAGTCTCACCGAGGCACCACTACCCCCTCGAGGTAGATGTACGTCTCTCTGAAAAAAGACCTAGGTCTTTGCGCCCAAAGACCTACATCTTTTTCGAGAAAAACCTAGGTCTTTTTTCAGAGAGAAGTGGAGCAACTTTTTAGGGGAAATACTCCCCCCTAGACTAGCTCGCTATGAAGGGTACTAGCGCACACAGACTGATGTCAAACCGCAGACGGTTTCGCCCAGATCCTGAGGCATTTCCCTAGGCTATCCCTCCTGCAAGATTAGGAGGTTTTAGCATGATTGTATACATTTGCTCCATAGTAGGGAAAGGTTCTCTATTGTAAAAATCTTAATAATAAAAATAGAAGTATTATGAAAAAGAAATTTCTAGCTTTTGTCCTTGCTGTATCAGGTGTTGTGGCGTCATCGGCTGCGGTGTACCATACGACTTGTGGTGTACCGGTCAATTCGGTAGACCCCGAGTTTTTTCAAACATATGGCGAATGGTTTACTTTCATGAATGATCTCAATGAAATAAAGTGTGGTACTCGTGGAATAAACCATGTCGCTCAGTTTGATTTGAGGAAGGAAAGCTACGTGTTGCTTCCATACTAATTGTGTTTAGGGTTGCCAGGGCATTATATCTCGTTAGAGGTAGTTTGCCTTGGCATTTCTATATCATACGTATTGGGGATACGTAGACGATGCAATCAACATACAAACTATCGAATATATAGACTATGAGTAAGAACATCTACCTCTCCATCGTCTGGCTGGTGGGGCTAATCGCCACTGGAGGCTTCTCTAATGTGGCGCACGCTCAGCTCGTGGCGCCCAAGCGTCAGATGGTCTTTGCCTATGTAGACTCTGTCGATAGAGCCACGGCCGAGTACTGGTATCGATATTCTTTTCTCCAGGGCAAGCGCCTTACTGGGATGACGGTCTTGCAGGTGGGGCGTCGGAGCGCTAGGCACTCAGGCTCCGATGCCTACTATAACGACTCCCTGGCCTGGGTACTTGGCAACAAGGCCTATGATATGCAGGAGCTCATGAGGCGGCATCAGTCTCTACCTTCTGGACGCTTTCATTACCCCGACTGGATCCTCCACACCAATTACCCCGAGGGGCAAGTGTCGATTGCCGAGTCTATGGGTGGGCTGGAGCACTACCTCTCCCAGGAGAAGCGGGAGGTACCTCAGTGGCGCCTGGTTCCGGACTCTACCCGACAGATCATGGGCTACGAGTGCAGCATGGCCGAGGCAGACTTCCACGGCCGTAGGTGGCGTGCCTGGTATGCCCCCTCCCTCTCGATGCCCTATGGCCCATGGCTACTGCATGGGTTGCCTGGCCTAGTAGTCGAGGCCTACGACCTGGGGCGCGAGCATGAGTTTTTGCTCGTAGACATCACACGCCATGGCTCGGTGATCGTGCTCCGGCGGCACGACTATATGAAGGTCTCTCGCCAGGAGGTGATAAAGCGCCGTAAGCTCTACAACGAAGATAGAGGCAAGGTCATGGAGCAACACACTGGGGTCTCTATCCCAGGTGGACGCTCAGGTAGCTCCTCCACAGCCCTCCCCTACAATCCCATCCGTCGGATCAAGCCCAACTAATCTAATCCCTCCACAAATCAACCAGCCCTCTATCCCAATCGTTGGGGTAGAGGGCTGAGTTTTGCTGAGCCTTGGGGAGGGGGGTGGCTTGTTAGCTGGTGGCCTCCCAGAGCTTGGCTCTAGCAAGGGGCGTTCGTGGAGACAAAATAGCTTTGCCCTGCCTCTCCTAGAGGAGGGACAGGGCGGAGCAAAGAGGGCGGATACTCAGAGCTAAAAGGGGTACCCGAGGGCGATGTGCAGAGCCGTCAAAGAGCCGAGACTATGCCGACCGAGCACCCAGCGCTCACCCGAGGCACGCTGAGGGTCGTAGAGCTTGAGACCAGCGTCCAGGCGCACGATGAAATAATCGAAGTCCCAGCGCAAACCCGCTCCCGTAGAGAGAGCTAGCTCCTTGTAAAAACGCTTCGCCTCAAAGTGCCCCCCAGGCTGATGCTCATAGGGGCGTATCGTCCAGATATTGCCCGCATCGACAAAGGTGGCTAGCTCCCAGCTACGCGCAATCCTCAGACGTAGCTCCAGGCTGAGATCGACCTTGATGTCTCCGACCTGATAGAAGATACCCGTCCCCGCATCACGAGACATTGACCCAGGTCCCAGTTCGCGTACACCCCAGCCACGCACACTGCTCGAGCCCCCCGAGAAGTAGCGGAAGTCTACGGGCAACATTCGGCTGTTGCGGTAGGGCACGACGGCAGAGACGGCCGCGTGGTAGGCCAGGGCATTCTTGCCACCAAGGCGGTAGAGACCGCTGTAATCGAGTTCGCCTCGGACGAACTGGGCGAAGTTGATATTCAACAGCGAGTAGGCCCCATACTCGTCGCGCTCGGCCTTCAAGAGAGATGAGAGGGCATAGAGGGCATTGCCTGCGCTTTGTAGATGTAGGCGGAGGTTATGCACCCAGGGCGAGGAGAGCCTACGCGTATCGGCGACCGAGTTGTAGTGCAAGGTAAAGGCTGTGGAGACCACAAACTGATCACGGTAGCTGAGCATACGGGTGTACTCTGGTATGCTCGAGAGGAACGTGCTACCTATATACCCGAAGTGCATATAGTCTACCTCGAGCAATCGGCTCGTATAGCGTAGGGCTGGATGGCGGGCATGTACCCAGCTGTAACTGAGATTGGCCGAGAGTAGATCGCGACGAAACTCAGGCCTAGACAAGTAGTCGTAGCTTAGGGCAAATGTCGTCTGCCCGCGCAGGGGGCGTTGCAAGCGTCCACCGACAAAGGGTAGGGCAAGCCCGGGTACGCTGAGGGAGGCCTCTAGCCCGTAGCTATGGTGGTTGTCAGTAAATCCCTTGAGCTCCTCGTAACCCACGCGACCCAGCAGTTTGAAGCGCTCCGACCCTCCGAAGATATTGCTGTGGGCGAAGGATAGCGAGGTGAGAATCCCCAGGTTATCCCCCGAGTGTGTACCTATGACGTCGGCCGTAAACTCCTTGCTACGCTCGGCCTGGGTGATGATGTCTACATCGAGCGTTGGGGTACTCTGGCTGCTGTTGGGGCGGTAGAGGATAGAGACGTTACGTAGCGCCCCTAGGTCAGAGAGGGTCGAGTAGGTACGGCTAGTAACGTCTTGGCTATATAGACTCCCTGGGGCGATATGGTTGCGCATGGCGAGCACCTTAGGACGCAGTCGGTGTGTCGCTCCTCGGAGCACCTCTACGCTGTCGATAGATGTGCTGTCGCTCGGGGGCTGTCCCTCTTGCAGGGCATGCAGGATACGCACCTGCCCGATGCGGTAGACCCTGCTGGTGCTGTCGATATGGGTATGTACCCAGCTGCTACGTGCCCCAGCCAGGGTATCGACCTCGAATCGTATATGCTCCTCGCGAAAGCCCCAGTAGCCCTGCGCTCTTAGGATGCTGGTGATGCGCCTGCGCTCGGCTTGTAGTAGCTCGGGTGCTAGCGGAGCGCCGACTTGTAGCAGAGAGGCATATTGCTTGCTCCCGTAGAGACGCTGTGCCTCGAGTGTGTCCGCGGGGAAGAGGGCAGCACGTATGGCGCTGTCGGTAATGAAGCTCTCGTGGCGTGCGATAGAGAAGCGCTCTCCGAGGGTGATATGATAGATGGCGCGAACCTTACTGGGGGCGATGGTGTCTAGCTCGAGGGTTGTGGTGGCACGCATATAGCCCTTGTTGTACATAGCTGTCGAGAGCGTGCTGACGCTGTACTCAGCCTCTTGAGGGCTGAAGATGACGGGTGCTTCGCCCCATTGTCTAAGGTGCCGATCGAGCCAAGCATTACTCCCCTTGCGACTGAGGCTGTATATACCCAGCGGCCAGTAAAATAGGCCGAATACACGCCGGTTGGGGCGCTGACCGATATAGCTCAATAGATCTTCGGGCAGAGGTACATCGGCCGTAGGCTGGTCAATGTCGATACGTACATCTCTAAGGAGTAGCTGCCCCTGCTCGAGATGGCGTGTCGTCGAGCAGCTTGTCAGCATCATTAGGATAAGGAGTGCGGGGATCAGGGCACGGCCTAGCCGGGGAGGTCTATGGAGTATATCAGTCATATCGTAGGGGATAGGAGCATGGGGGGAGGGTAGAGGGGGAGGAGGAATATGGTGAGGCTATTTCGGAGCCTTGTCCTCGAGCTCGAGCTGGCGCAAGACTAGCATATCGAGCTCCTCGATGATGGCACCGATACGCTGGCTGAGCTTGGTGAGCTCGGTGGCATCGGTCGTAGTGGAGAGCGCTGCCTCGAGCGTGCGCTGTTCCTCCTCGAGTGAGGCTATCTCCGCCCCGATAGCCTCTAGCTCTCGTGCCTCGGCAAAAGAGAGCTTGGGCGCCCGCGGGCGCTCCATTCGGCGACTCTCGGCAGGGGAGGGCGAGGGGGCAACTTTGCTTGCTCGCTCGGTGGCGAGCTCGGCCTCTCGCTCTTGCCAGGCGCGGTAGAGGGAGTAGCTACCGGGGAAGTCGCGTACGATGCCATCGCCTTCGAGGCAGAGCAGGTGCTGGGCGACCTTGTCCATGAAATAGCGGTCGTGGCTGACGATGAGCACACAGCCCGTAAAGGCCTCTAGGTACTCCTCGAGGACGTTGAGGGTAAGGATGTCGAGGTCGTTGGTGGGTTCGTCTAGGATGAGGAAGTTGGGCTTGCGCACCAGCACAGAGCATAGGTATAGCCTACGCAGTTCGCCTCCGCTGAGCTTACCCACTGGGGTGTACTGCCGCTCGGGAGGGAAGAGAAACTGCGTCAAGATCTGACTGGCCGAGAGGCGTTCGCTCGCACTTGTCTCAAACTCCTCGGCAATGTCTTTGATGACGTCTATGACCCTTTGCTCGGGGGGGAAGGCAGGAGCCTGCTGTGAGTAATAGCCAAAGCGTACCGTCTGCCCGATGTCGAAGTGCCCTCGGTCGCAGGGCTCTAGACCCAGGAGCATTTTGATAAAGGTCGTCTTGCCCACGCCATTGGCGCCGACGATACCGATCTTGTCCCGGCGGGCAAAGGTGTAGTCAAAGGGGCGGAGGATGACCTTGTCGCCAAAGCGCTTCTCGACACCATGAGCCTCGAATATCTTGTTGCCGATATGCCCAGCATCAGTGCTGAGGAGCTGTATGCCTCCCCCTCCAGGGCGTCGGCTTTTGAGACGGCTCTCGAGCTCCTCAAAGGCCTCTGTGCGGTAGCGGGCTTTGCCTCCTCTGGCCTGTGGCTGGCGCCGTATCCACTCGAGCTCTCGGCGGTATAGGTTGTGGGATCGGCTCATGCTAGCCTCTTCGGCCTCGTGGCGCTCCTTGCGCTTCTCTAGATAGTAGTCGTAGCTCCCTCGGTAGCGGTATAGCTCCCCACCATCGAGCTCTATGATTTGGTTGCAGACCCGTTCGAGGAAGTAGCGGTCGTGGGTGATCAGTACCAGGCTGATGCTGGCGCGAGAGAGGTACTGCTCGAGCCATTCGATGCTCTCGAGGTCGAGGTGGTTGGTCGGTTCGTCCAGGTAGAGGAGCTCGGGCTGTCCGATGAGTGTTGCCGCCAGGGCGATGCGCTTGGCCTCGCCCCCAGAGATCCCTACGACGCTACGCTGGACGTCGTGTAGCCCCAGGGCGCCCAAGATCTCTTTGGCTCGTTGCTCGTAGCTCCATCCGTCAAGGGCCTCCATCTCGGGCAGGAGGCGCTCCATGGCCTGGTCGTCGCCTGTGGCTAGTGCCTCCTCCCAGCGCATGACGAGCTGAGCCGTTGGGTCGTAGGGGTTGAAGCAGGCTTGTAGGATACTACCCTCCTCGGGGAGCTTGGGGAGCTGAGGGAGGTAGGCCCAGCGCAGGTCTTGCTCATAGGTGATAGCTCCGCTCTCGTAGGGCTCCTGCCCGATGAGGATATTCATCAAGGTGGTCTTGCCACTACCATTGGGGGCGATTAGCCCTACCTTGCTCCCTCGCTCTAGGGCAAAGGTCAGGTTCTCAAAGAGCACGCGCTCGCCAAATCTCTTGGTTAGTCCCTCTACTTGTAGCATCCTTGTATCTCGCTAATGTCGTGGTGGTATGGGTGGTTGTTGATAAATGCCCTCGTCTCTGTGCCCTCCTCGTCTTCTCAGTGGAGGTCTCGAGCTGAGGACTGGGGCTAGTCGATACGCATGATGTCGGCCGGCTTGATGCGGGTGATGATCAGCGTAGGGACAAAAATAGCTAAGGTGATAAAGGCCAGCGTGCCCAGGTTGATACCTAGCCATAGGCCGGGGGAGATATGTATGGGTACGGCATCCATGAAGTAGCTGGCGGGGTCGAGGGGTATGACCTGCCAGCGCTGTTGTACCCAGCAGACGGCTAGAGCTAGTAGGTTGCCCGTGGCCATGCCCTGGATGATGAGCCTTAGGGCTATGAGGGCGAAGATGCGGCGCACCTGCTGGTCGGTCGCCCCGATGGCTTTGAGCAGGCCGATGTGCTCGGTCTTGTCTAGGACGACGATGATGACCCCCGTGATCATCGTAAAGGCTCCGACCAGGAGCATGATGGCGATGAGGAAGACGACGTTGGAGTCGAGTAGGTCAAGCCACTCAAACATGGCAGGCATCAGTTCGCGGGCAGTGCTTAGCCCGTAGCTATTGCTCCCCAGGAGGTCGGGGCGCTCCAGCAGAGCTGTGGTAAGCTGCTCGGCTACCTCGGTCGTCTTGGCAGGGTCACGCAGGAAAAGTATCAGTTGGCTGTATGTCCCTGGGCTGAGCTTGTCGAGCTTGCGTAGGCTGGCGCCTGGGCATAGGCCTGGCATCTGCTCGAGACCATGAGAGTTGTATATCCCCACGAGGGTGAAGGCTCTGACCCTAATCTGGTCGCCTGAGAGGAAATAGAGCTTGATGCTCTGCCCCGTCTTGAGCCCGAGGCGCTCGGTGGCTTGGCTAGGCAGGACCAGAGGGTGGCTGACCGAGTCTAGGGATGAGAATGTGGGCATCACGCCCTCGGTGAGCGCCTCGGTGTAGAGGGCGCTGGAGAAGCCCGAGTCTACGCCATAGAGTCTAAGCCCAGCAAAGTCGCTCTCGGTCTTGATCATAGCGGTCTGCTGCACTATGGGCAAGACCTCGACAATCTCGTCTTGCTGGCGTAGGTAGCCTAGGAGGCTCGGCTCTAGTGTGATATGGTCGCTGGTTGAGATGCCTACGGTGGTGTAGCTATGTAGGTTGAGGTGCCCCGACTGGCTGTATGCCACGGAGGAGACCTGAGCCTTGAAGCCCTGTATGATAGCCACCGATAGGAGCATGACCATGACGCTCAGGGCTACCCCTACTAGCGATAGGGACAAGAGCCTACTAATGCCCTTGCTCCCGTGTTGGTTGTCCCGCTCGCCCAGGAGGCGATGTGCTAGGAATATCTCAAACTTCATCTATCTACTCTCTTGCCTTTGCCCCTCAAAGGTAGCAACTATTATAGCATATCCCCCCTTGCGTGCTTGGCAGACAAGGGGGGACGGGGTTAGTCTTCTCCTGAGAGGGGTGGCTGCGAGGCTATGGCCAGCGTAGTACGCGCCCTCTATGATGGATAAGTTGTAAGTTGGTTTTGTTTGGTTGGATTGGTTTGGTAAAGGTGGGGCATCAGATACCCTGCTGTCTAGCCCGCCATACCCACTCTGGAGATAGACCCATCGTGTTGTATGGGCTTACAGGAGGGTCAGAGAGGCTGTATCGGTCTACGACTCTGTGCAATAGGCGCTTGTGCGTCCCCGAGGTCTCGAGTATCCCCAGCAAGGCGACCAGGCAGGCTAGAGCCACCATGCTTGCTCCGAGGATGGCTGGCGGAGGGACGAGGTCGAGGTATATACAGCCCTCGTCCTCGCTGGTATGACAAGGTTTGCCCACCTCCGTAGAGCAGTAATGCTCGATGGGTTGGACCAGGTCGTGGTGGAGTATATGCAACACACCCGCCCCTAGGATGAGGCTCATCGCCCCCAGGAGCAAGGTCGCTATACGTCTACGCATCCTTGTCTTCATCGGTGCAAAGGTAGTTATTTTAGCCTCCCCCTCTACCCGCGCATCTTGACGAGCGGATAGAGGGGGAGAGCGTCCTGGGGTTACAGGCTTGGGATGAGGTCAAAGCCCGTGTAGGGTACGAGTGCCTTGGGGATGCGGATGCCCTCGGGCGTCTGATGATTTTCCAGTAGAGCGGCGACGATGCGAGGCAGAGCCAGGGCACTGCCGTTGAGCGTGTGAGCCAGTTGAGGCTTGCCCTCACTATCGCGGTAGCGACAGCGCAACCTATTGGCCTGGTAGCTCTCGAAGTTGGATACCGAGCTTACCTCTAGCCAGCGCCCCTGAGCGGCAGAGTACACCTCAAAGTCGTAGGTCAGTGCACTGGTGAAGCTCATATCCCCACCGCATAGTCGTAGGATACGCCAGGGCAACTCGAGCTTCTCGACGAGGCTCTGTACATAGGCGACCATCTCGTCTAGACGGGCGTAGCTACACTCAGGCTTGTCGATGCAGACAATCTCGACCTTGTCAAACTGATGCAGGCGGTTGAGCCCTCGTACGTCCTTGCCATACGAACCTGCCTCCCTGCGGAAGCAAGCCGAGTAGGCGGTGTTGCGTATGGGGAGATCCTCTTCGCGGAGGATGACGTCGCGGTATAGGTTGGTCACGGGTACCTCGGCGGTGGGGATGAGGTAGAGGTCGTCCGCCGTAGCATGGTACATTTGCCCCTCTTTGTCGGGGAGCTGACCTGTGCCATAGCCCGAAGCCTCATTGACCAGGTAGGGGGGCTGTACCTCGAGGAAGCCCGCCTCTCGGGCATTGTCGAGGAAGAAGTTGATGAGGGCACGTTGTAGTCTAGCACCATAGCCCTTGTAGACTGGGAAGCCAGCGCCCGAAATCTTGACGCCTAGCTCAAAGTCGATGAGGGCGTAGGCCTTGGCAAGCTCCCAATGGGGCACCGCCTCTGCGTGTAGCGAGGGGATGACGCCTCCACGGGCTACCTCGAGGTTGTCCTCTGCCGTCTTGCCCTCGGGCACGATGTCAGCAGGGAGGTTGGG